>DSAK01000062.1 GCA_011372825.1 Campylobacterota bacterium
ATACAAAAGATTTACGATAGAGACGATACTCTAGGGGAGTGTTTTGAGCGAACAATTAGATTTGATAAATTTGAAAATGGCTCCTTGTATTGGATATCAACAGCACAAGACAAAGACAAAGATCTACTCCGTACCCACTATGGCATTATAAGACTATTTGTCCAAGAGATTTATGGAGCAGACACAAAGATAGTCAATACCCAAAGTGAAGAAAAAAGGCAGGTTACATCCCCTCAAGAAACATCACCAACTCAAATAACACCAAATAACCAAGAGCCAGATGAACCAATGAGCGACAAACAAACTCCTCAACCCACAAAGCCAGAAAATCACCCCTTTGTACAAGAAGCAATCTCACTATTTGAGCCAAAAAAAGTGCGTATCATAGAAAAAAAGATACCCTCTAGTTAATCCACGCTTGAGAAATAACAACATCTCCAGAATCATAATATTTGATTTTTTTTGCCTCAAGACACCTACCTGTAGTCTCATCAAGCTCAAAAACAACCATCTGCAACAACCTCTTGCACTTTGTTGGGATATCAAAATGACCTCCAATTCCAACCAAAAAACGATCCAGTGGTGTTTTTGGATCCACCCCTATGATACCATCACAACATCCGCTTAATCCAACATCGGTCACATAGCAACATCCATTTGATATTTGCAAATCATCAGTTCCTACATGGGTATGTGTCCCCAAAATAGCACTAACTTTTTCTTGCAGCAGGTGCAAAATGGCTTGTTTTTCGCTAGTAGCTTCTGCGTGGATATCAACGATTATATGGACAAACCCCTCCTCTACAAGAGTATCAATAATTGGTACAATTGTAGTAAAGGGGTTATCTACCATTGGCATTGTATAATAGCCCATGAGATTGACAACTGCGATCTTCTTGCCATGGACAGATCCTTTGTATATTCCGCTTCCAGGCATTACACTAGGGTAATTGATAGGTCTTAGTAGGTTGTGGGTATCAAAAAGTGTAACTATCTCTTTTTTATCAAAGCTATGATTTCCACCTGTCATCACATCGATACCTGAATCAAACAACTCATCACAATTTTTTTGTGTCAAGCCAAATCCGTGACTTGCGTTTTCATAATTGGCGATGACAAAATCTATGTGGTGCTCTTTTTTAAGTCTAAAAAGATTTTCAGAGATGATACTTCTGCCAGGTTTTCCTACAATATCCCCTATAAAACCGATCGTCATTGAACTACTTTCCAGCAAATGGCAACAAGGCACTTGCCCAAGTGAGTCCTCCGCCAAAAGTATCCAAAAGCATCATATCTCCCTTTTTGAGTCTTCCTGATTCGTAGATATCATTTAAAGCCATTGGGATTGATGCTGCTGAGGTGTTGCCATATTTTTGGATAGTCAATACAACTTGCTCCTTGCTCATCCCTAAAGCATCCCCAACTGCTTTTATGATACGATAATTTGCTTGATGTGGGACAAAATGGGGGATATCACTCGCTTTGAGATTGTTCTTTTTTAAAATTTCGGTGACATCTTGTGTCAATGTTTTTACCGCTAATTTAAAAGTCTCATTTCCCTTCATTTGGACAAAGTTGAGCTTCTCTTCAATCATCTTGTGTGTAGCTGGATGGACACTTCCCGGCCCTGGGGTGACTAAAAAATCTGCATAAGTCCCATCAGCACTAGCGTTGATATCGACTATTGCCTCTGCTTTGTTTGATGTTGCACTAACTACAGCAGCTCCTGCCCCATCGCCAAATAAGATACAAGTTCCTCTATCGGTATAATCAACAATACTAGAGAACTTTTCAGCCCCTACAATCAAAATATTTTTTTTCATTCCAGATTCTATAAATGCTTTTGCTATAGAGAGCAAATAGACAAATCCACTACAAGCAGCACTTATATCAAATGCTTGGACATTTGATATGCCGATTTTTTTTGAGATAATACAAGCTGTTGAAGGCATATTGAAATAATCAGGAGTTACTGTGGCACAAATCACCAAATCGATCTCAGACTTCATGATGCCAGCCCGAGTGATTGCGATTTCACATGCTTTAGCACCCATATCGCTAGTGTATTCATTGTCAGCTGCTATGCGTCGCTCCGAGATTCCTGTACGCTTTACAATCCACTCATCAGAAGTATCTACCATTGCCTCTAAATCTTTATTTGATAGTACCTTTTTTGGGGCATAAGCACCAATCGATCGCAATGCTGCAAAAGTAGATGTTGACATATCTATCATATCCTTCATAAATAAAAAATCTCACATAAAAGAGTATATTGTAGCATATTTCTTATTGAAGCCCTACTACAATGTCTCTTTGTATTAGAGAAAATAGACACAAGGTAACACTAAAGAGACTATTCGCTCAATAAGCCTTCTATAGTTGTATTGATGTTGGAATTGGTGTAGTTAATAGCTTGAAAAATTGCGTTTTTTATCGCTTTTGCGTTTGAGCTTCCATGGCTGACAATCGCACACCCATCAACTCCTAAAAGTGGGGCTCCGCCATATTCGGCATAATCGACCTCTTTTTTGAGATTTGCAAACACTTTTTTCTTCATTAGCAGCGCGCCAATAGTTGCTGGCAACGATTTACGAATGTGCTGCTTCATCATAGTGAAGATAGTAGTTACTACCCCTTCGCTTGTTTTGAGCAAAATATTTCCGGTGAAGCCATCGCAAACAACTACATCAACGCTTCCATTAAATATATCTCTACCCTCAACATTGCCCTTGAAACCTTCTACCCCCTTGAGTAGCTTAAAAGCTTCTTTGGTTAGATCATTCCCTTTTGTATCCTCTTCGCCATTAGCCAAGAGTCCTATACGGGGATTTGGAATCTTCATCACATTTTTAGCGTACGCCTCACCCATGATTGCAAATTCATAAAGATTTTGTGGTTTGCACTCTACTACTGCACCAACATCCAAAACAAGTGATTTATTTTGACCAAGTGTTGGCATCATCGTTGCTAGAGCTGGCTTTGAGATATGTGGCAATCTCCCTATCCGCAAAGTTGCCAAAGTCATAGTAGCACCACTGTGTCCTGCGGAGACCACAGCATCGGCTTGTTTTTCTCGCACTAATTCAACTGCTTTATAGATAGAAGATTCTTTCCGTTTTAATGCATCAGTTGATTGGTCACTCATCAAAATAACATCTGAAGATTCCACAATCTCAAGCTTTTCAAGATAATAC
>DSAK01000009.1 GCA_011372825.1 Campylobacterota bacterium
CTGCTTCAAGATGGTTTTGGTAGTGGATGTGAGTTTTTGTTCCTGCTTTTATGATAGTCTCATGGAACGAAAATCCCATATTTTCAGATTTGAGCAACATTCGTCTACTTATCCATTGTCCATCTTTTGCAATAACCTCACGGGGTGTACCGATGATATCTTTGATGCTTTTAACTATCATTAAAACTCCTCTTTGAGTCTTGATTCTTTCTCTTGTATAACTTCATCTATGGCACAACTTAGTATCTCTAAGCCCTCTTCAAGTATCTCTTGAGATATTGTAAGCGGAGGAAGGAATTTGACCACTTGACCCTCTGAGCCACATGTTTCTACGATAAGCCCTTTTTCAAATGCTTTTGTAGATATTTCACTTGCAACACTTGAATCACTTCTTGTCTCCATGCCATACACAAGACCTCTCCCGCGTATTTTTATATCATAGTCACTATGCTTAGAGGCTATAGCTTCAAGTTTCTCTTTGAGGATATTTTCTTTGTGAGATATAGCATTTGCCAAATCATCACTCTCCCAATAAGTAAGGAGATGTTTTGAGGCAACAAAAGCTAAATTATTGCCCCTAAATGTTCCTGTATGCTCTCCTGGTTTCCACTGGTCAAGCTCTGGTTTTAACAATATTAATGCCATTGGCAAGCCCCCACCAATTGACTTGCTTAGGGTAACAATATCTGGATTGATATCTGCAAATTCAAAAGAGAAAAAATCTCCCGTTCTTCCATTTCCCACTTGTATATCATCAATGATAAGGAGTATATCAAATTCTCTACAAAGTGCTTCAACTCCTTGGAGCCACTCTTTGGATGCTACATTGATACCACCTTCGCCTTGTACAGTCTCTAGGATAACTGCTGCTGGGAGGTCAAGTCCACTACTACCATCTTCTAAGTATTTCCTAAAAATTGTCAAAGAATCAGCATCATCGCCAAAATACCCATCATAAGGCATAAAAGTGACATTGGATCTACTGATATGGGACTCATCTCTATAGAAGTTGTTGCCCGTAACTGCCAAAGAGCCTTGTGATAGTCCGTGGTAGCCATTGGTAAATGCAACTATATTTGATCTACCTTTGACCATGCGAGCTAACTTCAATGCAGTCTCAACAGCGTTTGTGCCAGTTGGTCCTGTAAATTGGAGTTTGTACTCTAAGTTTCTAGGGATAAGTATAGTGTTGATAAAGCTCTCCATAAACTCTTTTTTTGCTGTAGTTGCCATATCAAGCTCATGGACTATCCCATCTTCTTTGAGATACTCTATCATCGCTTCAGAGGCTCTTGGATTGTTGTGCCCATAGTTTAGTGTGCCAGCACCAGCAAAAAAATCTATAAAAACATTACCTTGTTTATCGGTGATAGTTGAGCCTATTGCACTTCTAAATACAGCTGGGAAACTTTTGATGTATCCTCTTATTTTCTTGGTTTCATGATGTATAAAAGCTCATCTTCATGAGCATCGCTAAAATCATCTCTTGTTGCAAAGATAACAATCTTTTTGTCAAAATCTAACTCTTTTGCAAATCTTTCAAACACCTTTTGTGAGGCAATATTTGAAGGGGAGATTGTAGTATGAATAGAGCTTGTTTTTGAGACAATAGGAGTGTCAAACAACTCTCGCAGCATCCTAAAAGCGATACCTTTGCCTCTTGCCTCTTTGTCAATAGCAAGCTGCCAAACAAAAAAAGTCTCCTCGTCTTTGGGGCTTATAAAACCAGATGCAAACCCTATAACTCTATCTTGCACCTTAGCTACTATACAAGTTTCGTTAAAGTATGTTGTTTGGAGCAAGTAGAGATACTCTGAATTGATGTCAAGTGGTTTTGATTTTTTTATGAGATTGTAAATCTCTTTTGTATCTTTTTTGGTTGGATGTTGAAATAATATTTCCAAATAAATCCTTTTATTTTCTATTTTTAAGTAAAAAATATACACTTAATATGTAAATTTTTTACCTAAAGAGTGTTGATTATAGCACACTTTTTTTAAAACAATATTAAGATATAATTGCAACAAACTATAAAACAAGGGAGACGAAATGGCGCTTCTAGATGAGAAAAAAGATATATTACCACTCTCAAGTATAGCTGAATTGTTAGGTGCAAAGGTACGAACCCTCAAGATGTATGAAGAGAAGATGTTGTTGCCAAAAAAAGGAGATATTGGCAAAAAACTCTACTCTATAGATGATATCAAAGCGATAACTTTTGTTCATTATCTAGCAAGTGTTAAAAAAATCAATGCCAATGGAATCCGCTATATATTTGAAATGATTGATCAGCATATGAACGAAGAGACGAAAAAAGATTTTTTTATCCAAGTCGAGGATATAGTCTCTAAACTTTCCAGTAAGGATATAGAAGAGCTAGAGGTGTTTTAACAAAAAGAGTTTTATCTAAACATCTTGGGAGATAAGAACTCTTTGAGTTTGGTGTTTTGATTTGAGATTTCTCTCCACGAGGAAGCACTAGTTGTGAGTATGGTTGCGCTACAAGTTGGAATCTTCTTGAATCTTTGGTTCGTGATAAACTCTATAAAATCGTGCAAAGTAGGGTTATGGCCAACAATCATGATACTTTGCAAGCTATCATCTAGCTCACCAATCACTTGAAACATATCAGTCATAGATGCTTCATAAAGTCTGTCATCATAGAGCAAAGCAGAGTTTAATATCTCATTTACCCCAAGGGCTGTGAGTGTAGTTCTTCGTGCTCGACTTGAGATGATTATATCAGGGGTGATACGCTCATTCATCTCTTTTGCCATTATAAGTATATCGCCCACTCCTCTTGGGGCTAGGGGACGGTCAAAATCTTTGAGGCTTGTATCCTCCCAGCTAGATTTGGCATGTCTTAGTAATGTGATGTGTCTCATTTTGGCCATTTATGTATAATCTCTAAATTGGTATCTATAATCTTTGTACTGTGGGATATACTTAGAGACAAGATCCCAAAAACTTTTTTGGTGGTGTTTGTGTTGGATGTGTGCCAATTCATGTACGATAACATAATCTATAAGGTGCATGGGTAGCTTCATAAGAGTTGTGCTCAAGCTAATGTTGTTATCTTTGCTGCAGCTACCCCACTGTCTTTTTGTTTTGCGGAAATTGATTCTATTTGGATAGAGGTTCATCTGCTTTGCCCAGTTTGCAACACTCATGGGGAGTATCTCTTTTGC
>DSAK01000066.1 GCA_011372825.1 Campylobacterota bacterium
ACTTACATCACCTTCACATAGATTCTTCACTACGCTCAGAATGACGATTTCCCGTCACCCTGAGGCTTTAGCCGAAGGGTCTACCTCAATAGCAAGTGGATTCTTCGCTTCGCTCAGAATGACAATTTTCCCGTCACCCTGAGGCTTTAGCCGAAGGGTCTCCTTCAATAGCAAGTGGATTCTTCGCTACGCTCAGAATGACGATTTCCCGTCACCCTGAGGCTTTAGCCGAAGGGTCTACCTCAATAGCAAGTGGATTCTTCGCTTCGCTCAGAATGACGGGGTACTTCGCTCAGAATGACGGGGTATTAATAAAATGGGGACAGGCTACTTTTATGTTAAAGGGTAGTTTCATGAAAACAAACAGACCTTAATGAAAGTATGGATATAATAAGCGCCTATTTAAAAGAGAATGGCTACATAGATTTTAGATAGCATAGAGATATTAAAGATCAAAAAGATAGAAAATGAGACTTTCTCAAGAGCAAATAAAAGTATTGAAAGATAGATTAAAAACTATTTCATCTACTGCAAAACTATATCTGTTTGGAAGTCGAGTTGATGATACAAAAAAGGGTGGAGATATTGATCTATTGGTTGTATCTAAAGAGATGACGAAAAAAGATTTAAGATATTTACGAATAGAGTTTTTTAAACATTTTGGTGAGCAAAAAATTGATATTGTACTCGATAATGGAGAGTTTAATAATCCATTCACAAAACATATTATGAAAAAGGCTGTTTTATTATGATAAAAGAAAAGATAAAGCAAGACAGAAAACTTCTTGAAAAGCAGTTGTTTTGGGTAGAAATTTCATTTAATGAATGTACAAACATAGGTATAAAATCCCAGTACTTGGTAGAAGAGTTTGGAAAGTTTGAGACTCTATGTGCTAGATATAGCAGGGGGATAGACTTTTTAATACGAAAGTTATTTAGAACTATTGATGAATATGAGTTTGAAAATCAAGGAACCTTAGTAGATGTAGTCAACAATGCCCACAAAAGGGGATTGTTTAAAGATATAGAAGAGCTGCGTATTATGAAAGATGTTAGAAATACAATTGTTCATGAATATATAGAAGATGAGTTGGTTAACGTGTTTGATGAAGTTTTAGAATATACAGAGAAGTTAATAGTTATTATAAAAAATAGTTTAGAGTATATAGATAAAAAGTGCTTGATAGATGCAAAATAAAACAATACTATTAGCAAAAACAGCAGGATCTTTTGGTTTAAACCCTTGGCTTGTTGTGAAGGAGTAGTGATGAGCATAGAGTTTAGATTTTGTTTAGCGCCCATTTTTTAAATATATTTTTAGTATAATTGCCAAAAACAAAAGGTTGTCAATGAAAAAAAGAAATTTTAAAAAAGCATTTACACTTGTAGAGTTATTGGTTGTTATAGTCATTATTGGGCTTTTGGCTTCTTTGGTCGCTCCCCGTTTTTTCGGTCAACTAGATGATGCCAAGGTCAAAACAGCATACTCTCAAATACAGATGATCTCTACAGCTTTGGATTCATTTCGTTTAGATGTAGGGCGTTACCCCACAAATGAAGAAGGTATTGAAGTTTTGTGGAGTCGTAATTTAAATTTACGTGGTTGGAATGGTCCATATTTGCCAAAGCCTGTCAAAGAAGATCCATGGGGCGGAAGTTATATTTATGAATCTCCGGGAAAAGATGGACGCGAATACAACTTGTACTCTTATGGTTCTGATGGCAAAAGCGGTGGAAGTGGCGATGCTGCAGATATCTCTGTTTGGGATTGATAGTGCGTATAGAAGATCTGCTATTACAAAATAAGAGTTGTTCCCAAAAAGATATAGAACAAGCCTATTCGATACAAAAAGAGTATGGTGGGCATATTGGCAATATTTTGCTAAATCTAGGGGTAATATCTGATCAAATTTTAGTAGATGCCCTCTGTCAGCAATACCACTTAAGTCGCTTCAGCGAGCTTGACATTGAGATCCAAAAGCGAGTGATCCAAAATCTAAGTACACATTTTTTTATAGAAAACAAGATATTTCCTCTCTATGAAAGGCAGGAGTATCTTGCTTTGGCGACGAACAATCCTTTTCAAGCAGCTGCTCTCTCTATTATCAAAGAGCAGATTAACAAAGAGATCAAGTTATATCTCGCAACTGATGAAGAGTTACGAGAGTTACGAGCTATTTACGAGACAACAGAAGATGAAGAAGAGTATGATCTGTTTGAAGACGAAGTAGATCGTCTCAAAGAGTTGGCATCTGAAGCTCCCATCATAAAACTTGTCAATAATATTTTTGCAAAAGCGGTTGAGAGCTATGTCTCAGATATCCATTTTGAATCGTACAAAAGCGGTATGAAAGTTCGGTTTCGCTTAGATGGAGTTTTAAAAACTGTAGATCTTATTCCGAACAAACTAAAGCAATCTGTAACAGCAAGACTAAAGCTTATCTCAAAAATGAATATCTCCGAAAGCAGACTGCCACAAGATGGGCGTATCAGTATAAAAATCTCAGGACAAGCGATAGATATCCGTGCCTCTAGTGTTCCTACAGCTTTTGGTGAAAGCTTTGTACTAAGGCTTTTGGGAAATGATTCAGTTGATCTTAACCTTGAAGCAATGGGTTTTCACAAATCAAATCTTACTCTTTTAAAGCAGATGCTTCAAAAACCCAATGGCATACTGCTCACAACGGGACCCACAGGGAGTGGAAAAACCTCAACACTTTACGCAGCACTCCACCATATCTATAGTGAAGATATCAAAATCATTACCGTAGAAGACCCAGTTGAGTATCAGCTAGAGGGTATTAGCCAGATCCAAGTCAAACACTCTATTGACTACTCTTTTGCAAATGCACTGCGCTCTATTTTGCGTCAAGATCCAGATGTGATAATGATCGGCGAGATTCGTGACACGCAAACGGCACAAATCGCTGTGCAAGCCGCACTTACAGGGCATTTAGTTCTCTCTACACTACATACAAATTCTGCCGTGGGGGCAATTGCAAGACTGCTTGATATGGGTATAGAGTACTTTTTGTTAAAGTCCTCTATAGTTGGACTTATGGCACAGCGTCTTACACGACGCTTATGCCAAGAGTGCAAAGAGAGCATTACACTGAGCGATGAGGTGCGAAAGCTCTACGACATCGACTACTTAGAGCAGTTTATAGAAGCACCTCTGAA
>DSAK01000176.1 GCA_011372825.1 Campylobacterota bacterium
GTATTCTATTAGCTCAAGAAGATCTTCTTGGTCTTCTATGACAACAATTTCTCTTTTGTTTGTATTTTCCATGAAATAATCCTAATACCAATAGGTAACATTTTAATAACACTTCTAAAGAGCTGCTCCTCGTATCACAAAAAATACAAGTGCAGAGAGTATTGCTGCTGATGGAACTGTCACGATCCACGCTGTTACTATCTTTTTGATCATTCCCCTTTTGATATAGTTATCTCTAAGCACTTTTTTTACTTTTTTTACTTTTTTCTTTTGCGATTTTATCGCTTGTGTTAAGTCAAATCTATCTTTGTATGCATCAAGTGGACAACTCTTAAGTCTTTGTTTGTACTCCTCCAGTCTTTGAAGCTCATTATTGAGTTTTTCTCTATGGATAGTTGTATTTTTTTTCTCTAGCCACTCTCTTAGAAATCCGACACCAAAGATAGCACCAACAGCTATATGTGTCGATGATACAGGAAGCCCTAGTTGTGAAGCGATCAGTACAGTAATAGCTGCTGCCATCATGATAGAAAATGCTCTCATCTGATCTAAATCTGTAATTTCAGAACCTACAGTTTTTATAAGTCGTGGTCCATAGAGTGCAAGCCCTATAGCTATCCCAAGACCTCCAACTATCATTACCCACATTGGTATAGAGGCTTTAGATGAGATAGTCATATGCACTAGTGCATCATTGACTGCTGCTAGGGGTCCGATAGCATTTGCAACATCATTTGCCCCGTGAGCAAAACTAAGTAATGCACCAGAGAAAATCAAAGGTATTGTAAAAAGTGTATTGAGATCATCTCTCAAATCTCCCAAAAGTGCAACCTTTTTTTCAATCCGTGGCTTAACAAAGAAATAAGTTAGAGTCCCCGCACCCAAACCAAAAAGTGCCGCCACTCCAAATGGTGGCTTATTGGTTTGTGGTAAAAATGATACAACTTGCGTGATATTTTTCCAAACTTGAGCAAAACCTTTTAAAAACAGATAAGATACAAATACACCTATCATAAATGCAACTAGCCATGGCACAACTTGTTTAGCTGCACCTATCTTGTCATTTTTATATAAAATCTTGGACTTTATGATATAGAGTAAAATTGCAGCGATAACCCCACCTAGTACTGGAGATATCACCCATGAAGCAGCTATTGCCCCCATAGTCCCCCACGATACTATCCCAAATCCACCAGCAGCAATACCAGCACCCATCACCCCGCCTACAATAGCGTGAGTTGTAGAGACTGGTGCCTTCAGCCATGTTGCAAGATTGAGCCAAATAGCCGCTGCTAAAAGCGCGGCACTCATCGCCTCTACAAACACCATAGGATTTCCATCAAAAGCATCGAGTGAAATAATCCCTTTTTTGATTGTCCCTACTACTTGACCACCTGCAATAACAGCACCCAAAAATTCAAATATAGCAGCTATCGCGATAGCACTTGCTAGTGTCAATGCACCAGAACCTACTGCTGGACCTACATTGTTTGCCACATCATTGGCACCGATATTCATCGCCATATATGCACCAAAAACAGCTGCTAATATCAAAAATCCTTTGTTTGCCACTTCTCCCAAAGCATAATCTACATACAACACAACACCAAGCGCAAACAAAACACCCAAAACTAGCTTTAATCCACTATGCATTACATATCCTTAGAGTATAAATATATGAGATTATAGAGGAGAAATATTACTAAATTGTTACCAAATTGTTATCAAATACAAAGAGGGGCAAGTTGGCACAGTCCAACTTGCAAAAAGGAGTTTAAATAGTATTAAAATTTGATTGTAGCATCTAGCTGTAGGCGGTTATAGTCGGCTTTTACACCTGTTGCACTCCTTGAATCATTGAGTGTAGACATGATAAATGTTCCACCGATGTCCAAATGTTTATTTAGTCTCATACCAGCAGTTAAGATATGACCCTTACCGTCTGTTCCGCCACCAATGAAGTCAGAATCGTTATGAGCTCCAAATACTGCATCTTTTTGGATATCTCTATATACATACCCAACTTTCCAGTCATAATCATTTTTTGTCTCACCAAGTCCAACACCAAGCTCATAAGCAAAATTATCACTACTTGCTGCTGTGTTGTATGCAAGTATAGCTGCTGCAGTGAATGGCTTGCCCATCACATCAGCAAATTTAATCTCTGCAAACGCATCAGCTATTGCATAATCTTCAGTATAGAAACCATCATTATGGCTATTGCCTAAAACCCCATTCGCATATGGAGCAGTGTTCCCTTTGATGCCATCATAGTAGTAAAACCCAGCACCCAATCTTAGTTTAGAATTTTCAAGGTTCATTGAGTGTGTATATTGACCATTGTACATATATATACTACCAGTGCTGAGTGCATCATTCTCTAATCTATGAAGTTTGCTTGCAGTTAGTGTATAGCTTCTAGTATCATCAGCATACCCATAGCTTACACCCTCAAATCGTAAATCATTATCCCATACAAGTTGAGTTTTTAGTGGTCTATAGAAGAAGTGTTTACTCAAACCTGCTCTAATCCATGATTTGTCAAAAGTATATGCAAGGTCAAGTATATCGATTTTAAGTTCATCTACAAAATAGTCACTCCAAGGCTCATCACTTCTAAATGAAACATTTCCAGAAGTTGGGTTTCTTTTTCCACTAGTGATAGAACTCTCAAATATGAGTTGATCGGTGATATCAAAATCTAAAAAGTACCGAAATCGGTATCTCTCTCTAAAGGTGTCTCGTTTGTCGTCTCTTGTAATCTCTTCATGCCTAAGTCTTAAATCACCTTTCATGCGGAGCCTATCCCAAAAGCTAGATTGAGTCTCAACTGCAGTAGCAACTACATCTACTGCTGGCTCAATTGTGCCACTTCCACCTTTTGCCATTGCAAATGCCGACACCAACGTCATTGATAATACTATCTTTTTCATCTTGTTTTCCTTCTTGTTTTAAGATGGCAGAAGTATAAAAAAAAATAGTTACAAAAGAGTTACCGTATTTTAGTTACTCTTGCTCCTCTTGATAGAGGAAAAAGCGACCACCCTTAGAGTCCAAAAACTCAACAACTTTTTTTTGACCAAGCCGTTTAGCATAATCTTTGGCACTCATCCCTTGGGCATCTCTTTGGTTGATGTCGGCTCCGTTAGATAAAAGCAGATCTATGATCGCAATATCA
>DSAK01000014.1 GCA_011372825.1 Campylobacterota bacterium
AGTTTTGATCCGCTTGCACCAGTTATCCCGAGGGCTAATTTCATCTAATTCCTTGATTCCTATATAAGGCGCCCATTATAGCAAAAAAAATTTAAGAGCTTTTAGGCAAGTAGGGGAAATATAATAGGAGTAAAATAATTCTATCGGGGTATCCCCATATAGAATTATGAGTTTTAGAAGTTGTATCTTGCCCATGTGCGAATTGATTTGTTTAGATTTATGAAGTGATTGGAGCGGGCGAAGGGATTCGAACCCTCGACCCTAACCTTGGCAAGGTTATGCTCTACCCCTGAGCTACGCCCGCATTCCAAAAGAGCAGAGGGGTGATTGATTTACGAATGAAATTATATCACTCAAAGCTTTTATTTACTTTAAATGAATTCTAGTAACTGCCAATGTGAAGCACCACATGAGTGAAACAAGCAAAGAGTGTTTGCCTCTTTGGTGTTACTTTTTGCAAAAGATAGTCAGATAAAAAAGAGGACTATTCATTGTGTATCGCTTTAAAGATAGATTGAATTGCAATAGTGGTGTTTGTTGAGAAAAGTTGTTATCTTGATAGTGCAGATTAAAGATTAGATTTGAAATATGAGTGGTACCTCGGGTCGGACTCGAACCGACACGAGCAAGCTCACCAGATTTTGAGTCTGGCGTGTCTACCAGTTTCACCACCGAGGCATTTTGAAATCAGATTTTACATATAATGAACTTAAAAATTGTTGAAAATTTATATATTTCTCTCTTTTTGAGCCCACTTAACGCTTTTAACTATCTTTGGTTATAATAGCAAGAGTAACTTTTTTTGCTTTAGGGAGTTGTTTGTGAAAGTACTTTTGATTATCACGGCTATTTTCTTTGTCTATGGAGCATTTTCAACTCTTTTTCATGATACATTATTGGTCGGTCATATAGGCAAGCTAGTTGGAGATATAAATCTACATCTATTTGGTTATTTTGCATATGTGAACCTACTTGTATTTTTTTACCCCCTTTATAAACTCTATGCATCGCCACAATTGTTGAAAAGATTTGACTATCATATTGGCTGGATATTGCTCTTTGTTGGATTTGTATTTTTGATGGGATTGATATTTCCATTAGGAGGAGCAAGTGGTTTTGTTGCAAAAGAGATCGTCTCTTTTTTATTTCCTTATATAGGGACAGCGGGATTGTGGCTTTTTTGGTTCATGATTATGGTGCTAGCAATTTTACTGATAGTTGATGATGATTTTGAGTGGAGAGAGTTTGCAATTAAGCTTTTTAGCACCTCTCATGTATCATTTAAAAAAAGTATCTTTTTACCATTTGCAAACGCTTTGAGCGTTTTGAGAGGTATCTTTAGGAATCCATTTGGAAATTCAAATCAAGATGACGAAAAAGAGGTGATAATATCTGAAGATAACTACAAAGAAGAACCTCAAAAACCAAAATCTACACCACCTAGGCAACCAAAAAAAGCACCAACCATAGAGCCATTGGCTGATGTAGCTCCAATACCCTCAGAGAGTGGGGTGGAGATTGTAAACGAACTAGAAGAGAATTCAAAACTATTGGCACAGATAGACAAAGGTGTGGCTCCAAAACCCAAAAATTTCCGTCTACCAAAACTTGATTTTTTGCAAAAAGCTCCAAAAAACTCCAAAAAAGTTAACGAAGAGGAGATAGATAGGAAAATAAAAGATCTTCTTGATAAATTGCGCAAGTTCAATATCGAAGGTGATGTTGTCCGAACTTATACGGGTCCGCTTGTGACAACTTTTGAGTTTAAGCCTGCTCCAAATGTAAAAGTTTCAAAGATTTTAGGTTTGCAAGATGATTTGGCAATGGCTTTGAGTGCAGAGACTATCCGTATCCAAGCACCAATCCCTGGGCGTGATGTTGTTGGTATAGAGATACCAAATGATACAATTGAGACGATATATCTACGTGAGATACTTGAAAGTCCTCTTTTTCAAGAGGCTAAATCACCACTCACTGTAGCGCTTGGTAAAGATATTGTTGGCAAACCGTTTATAACAGATATCAAGAAATTGCCTCATTTACTGATAGCTGGTACAACAGGAAGTGGAAAATCTGTCGGCATTAATGCCATGATACTCTCATTGCTTTACAGAAATGATCCTGATCAATTAAAGTTGATGATGATAGATCCAAAAATGCTTGAGTTTTCGATATATAACGACATCCCTCATCTCATAACACCTGTTATCACCTCTCCCAAAAAAGCTATCGCAGCATTGTCCAATATGGTGGGTGAGATGGAGAGACGTTATCAGCTTATGGCAGCAAATAGGACAAAAAATATCGAAAACTACAATGAAAAGGTCTCCAAAACGGATACAGAAAAACCGTTGCCATATATCGTGGTTGTGATCGATGAATTGGCAGATTTGATGATGAATGGGGGCAAAGAGGTAGAGTATTCAATTGCCCGCTTGGCTCAAATGGCAAGAGCAAGTGGTATTCATCTAATAATCGCTACACAACGTCCAAGCGTTGATGTAGTTACAGGACTAATCAAGGCAAATCTACCTTCTAGACTAAGCTATAGAGTAGGGCAGCGGATAGACTCAAAAGTTATATTGGATACTATTGGAGCTGAGAGCTTGCTTGGTCGTGGAGATGGGCTTTTTACTCCCCCTGGTTCTATTGGATTGGTTAGGTTGCATGCACCATGGAACACTGAAGATGAGATAGAAAAAATAGTCGAATTCCTTAAAGCACAAAGAGATCCAGAGTACGATGAGAGCTATTTGACTCAAGGTAGTAGCAGTGGGACTCAAAATGGCGATGCTAGTAATGATTTGGATCCACTCTATGAGGAAGCAAAAAATGTGATACTAAGTGATAGAAAAACATCGATTTCATATTTGCAACGAAAGCTTCAGATAGGATATAATCGCTCTGCAAATATCATAGAGCAGCTTGAGGCAAATGGAGTGCTTAGTCCACCTAACAATAAAGGCAATAGAGAGATTTTACTATAAACAAACTAATTAAAAGGATTTAAGATGGGATATTTTAGTAATGCAAAAGTTGATGATAAGGTTTATGGTCTTATCTTTGGTAAGGGAAAAATAGTTGATATTTTTCCAGATAGTTTCTACTCTTTAATGGTTGAATTTAAAAATGGCTATGAAGTTCCATACACCCAAGATGGTATTCCAGGAT
>DSAK01000085.1 GCA_011372825.1 Campylobacterota bacterium
GAGTAGAGGGGCAACTATGTCGCATCCCCGTCACTCCCGACTCCGACCGGGAATCAAGTCTAACAAAGACGACATCAGGATGATTCAGGTTGCAAGACTGGTGTGGTAAAGATCTGACACAGACAGCATGCCAAATAGCAGTGGGTGCTGCGGTTATTATAAGATACTGATATGATTGGGAAATCGATCTTAAATTATATATAAGGAAAATAATGAATAAATATATAGAGATTGAAAATAGAAAAATAGGGTTAGACTATGAACCGTTGGTAATTGTGGAGATAGGAATAAATCACGAGGGAAGTTTACAAACTGCTTTTGAGATGGTGGATGCTGCTTGGAGAGCTGGGGCAGAAGTTATAAAGCATCAAACACATGTAGTTGAAGATGAGATGAGCAAAGAAGCTAAAAAAGTTATTCCAGGTAATGCTTCTGTATCTATTTACGAGATTATGCAAAGATGTGCATTGAATGAAGAAGATGAGATTAAGTTAAAAGAGTATGTCGAATCTAAAGGTATGATGTTTATAAGTACACCTTTTTCTAGAGCTGCAGCTGATAGGCTTGAAAGAATGGGAGTGAGTTCGTATAAGATTGGCTCTGGAGAGTGCAATAACTACCCTCTAATAGAGCACATCGCTTCTTTTGGTAAACCTATGATAGTAAGTACTGGTATGAATGATATCAGGCAAGTGCGAAAAACTGTAGAAATTCTTGAAAAATATAAAGTGGCTTATGCATTATTACATACGACAAATCTTTATCCTACTCCTGTGCACCTTGTAAGACTTGGTGCTATGCAAGAGCTTCAAAAAGAGTTTCCAAACGCCATAGTTGGGCTTTCTGACCATACCACATCAAACAGAGCTTGTTTTGCAGCTACAGCACTTGGTG
This sequence comes from Campylobacterota bacterium, assembly GCA_011372825.1. Lineage (GTDB taxonomy): Bacteria > Campylobacterota > Campylobacteria > Campylobacterales > Sulfurovaceae > BN30871. The sequence continues at coordinate 895 of DSAK01000085.1, forward strand.
CATGTATATTAGAAAGACATTTTACCGATAAAATGGAAAGATCGGGTCCAGATATTATAAACTCTATGGATCCAATTGCTCTAAAAGAATTGATTATAGGAAGTAATGAAATTGCTCTTATGAGGGGTGGTAAAAAAGAAGCAGCAAAAGAAGAGCAAGTCACAATTGACTTTGCATTTGCTACAGTGGTAACCATAAAGCCAATAAAAAAAGGTGAGAACCTTACAAAAGATAACATTTGGGTAAAAAGACCTGGTACTGGCGAAATAAAAGCCGAAGACTACTCTAAACTACTTGGTAAAACAGTAAATACGGATATTGATACCGATGAACATCTATACTGGAAGCAAATTAATGAATAATAAAAAAACTATTTTATTTTTATCTGGAACTCGTGCTGATTTTGGAAAACTAAAATCTTTGATAAATGTAGTTGATGAGCTAGATGAATTTCAATACAAAATATTTGTAACAGGAATGCATCTACTAAAACGCTACGGAAGTACATTTAAAGAAATTGAAAACAGTGGCTTTAAAAACATACACAAGTATATTAATCAACATGTAGGCGAGCCAATGGAGATGATATTGGCTAATACTATACATGGGCTTTCACGATATGTTCATGAAAATAGACCCGATATGATTGTAGTTCATGGCGATAGGGTAGAGGCTTTGGCTGGTGCTATTGTAGGAAGTATGAACAACATCCTCGTAGCTCATATAGAGGGGGGTGAACGCTCTGGAACTATAGATGAGCTTATTCGTCACTCTGTTACGAAACTATCTCATCTGCACCTTGTAGCTAACGAAGAGGCAAAAAGCCGTGTTCTTCAGATGGGCGAAGAGGAAGACAATATTTTTGTAATAGGATCAGCAGATATAGATATTATGAAATCAGGAAATTTACCATCGTTAGAATCTGTAAAAGAATACTACAAAATACCGTTTGATGAATACCACATAGTAATGTTTCATCCAGTTACTACAGAGGTAGAAATGATAGGAGAGTATGCTTGTAATCTTGTAGATGCCCTGGTAGAGTCAAACCAAAACTATATAATTGTCTATCCAAACAATGATCATGGTACAAACGAGATAATAGATGCTTATAAAAAGCTAGACAAAAACGAGCGTTTCAAGATTTTTCCTTCTATTCGTTTTGAATCTTTTTTAACTTTGATAGAATACGCAAAATCGATGATTGGAAATTCGAGTGCAGGCATTAGAGAAGCACCTATTTGTGGAGTACCCACTATAAACATAGGTACTAGACAAGACAGTCGCTTTAAAAGTGACTCTATTATAGATTGTGGCTATGACAAACAGTCTGTAATGGATGCGATAAGCAAAGTAAGCAAAGGGTGTGCACGATATAAGGCTTGTGAATATTTTGGCAATGGCAACAGTGCTAACGAGTTTCGAAAGCTTTTGTTGAATGACACTATTTGGAAGCTTTCGCCTCAAAAAAACTTTAAAGATTTGGAGTAAGCCATGGAAACTAAAATAGTAGCTATTATCCCTGCCCGTGGCGGAAGTAAAGGGCTACCTAGAAAAAATGTTTTAGACTTAGCAGGCAGACCTCTTATAGCCCATACTATATATGCTGCGCTTGAGTCAAAAATATTTGACAAAGTAATAGTGACAACAGATGACACCGAGATAAAAGAGGTGTCATTAAAGCATGGAGCAGAAGTGATAGACAGACCAAAAGAGCTAGCAACAGATACTGCAAGCAGTATTGATGTGATAGACCATGCACTCAAGGTACTACTACGCAATGGCTATAATGCTACACACTTTATGCTACTGCAACCCACTTCACCACTAAGAAATGAAGAGCATATAAAGCAAGCTTGGAGTACGTATAGCAAAGAAGATGCCAACTCATTGGTAAGTGTAGCAGAGGCAGAACACCCACCACAAAAGATGTTAATAGAAATAGATGGCAAAATAGAACCCCTAACTAAATGGGAAGACCTGACAAAGCCCAGACAGAGCTTACCAAAAGCATACATGCCAAATGGTGCTATTTATATTTGTAAAGTTGAAGAATTTTTAAAAACTAAAAATATTTTCGAAAAGCCATTGAGTATTTTTATCATGGATAGAGAAAGTAGTGTGGATGTCGATATTGAAGAGGATTTAAAGAAGATTACTAAAAGGATGGAATAATTGAAAAGTATTATGTACCATTATGTAAGAAAAGAAAGAGACGATTTGTCTGACTTTGTGTATTTA
>DSAK01000151.1 GCA_011372825.1 Campylobacterota bacterium
ATATTTATTAGTTTTCATAGATACACGTATGAGCCATAACGAGTTAAATCAAGAGAATTTTTGTTCCTAAATGTTAAAATTTCGCAGATCTATTGCAAGCAGAAGTAAGAAACACATAAGTGTAGATTTTCTTGTGTTTGCACTCTCTTTGGCACGGCAAAGCTAGTTGATGTGTATTGCAAACAATAGATGCTATGATGCTACAAAAGCATTACTAGAAGTAGTATAGATAGTTGAAATAAAAACATTTAGAATTGGCGTTAACAAAGGTGTAGATCATACTTTATGCAACTAGGAGTTTTTTTATGAAAAAGATATTTTTCGGCATCGCAAGTGCCGCAATGTTAGCAACTACAACTTGTGCAGATTTGTTGCGTGCAGAGATCGGTTTGGGTGCTTGGATAGGAACTTCATCTGGTGAGGTAATTGGAGAAAAATATGGTTTTCAAGGTGTGGACACTTCGTCAGAGAAGAGCAAAACAAATGTTTACGGATGGGCAATGATGAAACATTTTATTCCAGTTGTTCCAAATTTGCGCGTTGAATATCTCACGGTTACATCTACAGGTGAAGCAAGGGGTACTTTATCAGGTGTCTCTATCCCTGGATCTACACCTACAAAACTTGAAATGAAACAGTTTGATGTTATTCCATATTATAATGTTCTGGATAACACAGCATGGATTACACTCGATTTAGGTATCGATTTTAAAATCTTTGATGCTACGTATACGGTTGATGGATTTGCTGATTCAAATGGATACAGGACAACTGAAACATTTGTTTTACCATTGGGATATGTTCGTGGACGCATTGAAGTTCCAGGAACTAACTTTGGTGCTGAAGCGGATGTAAAGTATATAGAATATGGCAACAATACCGCATATGATATGCGCGCAAAAGTAGATTATACATTTGATATTACACCAGTTATTCAGCCTGCTATTGAGGTCGGATATAGAATGCAAAAATATCAAACAGACAAAACATCAGATATCTCAATAGACCTTGATTTTTCAGGCGTTTATGCAGGTGTCATGTTGCGTTTTTAATCTCTCAATATGCCATGGCTTATAAAAGTTTATCATAGGATAAAAAATAATTTGCAACTTAGCATCTCATTGCTTTGGTTGCAAAATCAAAAAGTTGAAAATTTTCCACTTGTTGATATCCAAAAGTAGGGTACAAATCTACATTGAAACAGGAGATAAAAATTAGTGGAATTTTTTTGCAGTTAAGTGGTAGATTGCACGAATTGGTCCAAAGCAAATATAAGAGAGGATTAAAATCGCAAGTCCCTCAACTCTAAAGAGAAAAACAAGAGATGCAACTATAGATAAGATGACCAAATATCGGTAAAAGAATTTCTCATTGAGTGAGATTGTTTTAAACGCTGGATATCTGATATGGCTCACCATGAGAATAGCAAAAGCTAGGGAGGTAACTAAGAGTAAAAAACTATAATCGTGCGAGAGTTGGTAGGATTGTACAAATAGCACTCCGACAGATACGCTCACTGCTGCCATCGGGATAGGGAGTCCAACAAATACGTTTGGGTCACCCATCTGGAGTGTGCTATTAAACCGTGCTAAACGCAATGCCCCAAAGATAACAAAAAGTGCACTCACCAATAAGCCAAATTTCCCATACTCATCTCCTGCAAAAAAATAGAGTAAAAGTGCAGGTGCTACTCCAAAAGAGACAATATCAGCTAGTGAGTCAAGCTCTGCGCCAAACCTACTTGTTGTCCCCGTTGCTCTAGCTACTCTTCCATCTAATCCATCAAAAAGGAGTGCTAAAAATATAAGCCAAGCTGCTAGAGTGAATTTCTCTTGACTAGCTTTTGTAATACTTACTATCCCAATGAAGATACTCATGACAGTAAATAAATTGGGCAATATATAAGCAACGCGCGGCTTCATAGTCAAGCGTTATTCTCTTTTTCTTTTGATTTATATGCACTCTCTCCTTCGTGAACGAGGCGAGTTGGCAGGTTGTGTTTCTCTTCGTACTCTTTGATGATTTCACGCACCTTTTGACCTTCAATAACTTCAACATCTAAAAGGACTGCCACCATAGACTCTATCGCTTCACGATACGCCTCTAGTGTCTCTTTGACATGAGCATATCTACTCTCGAGCAAAGATTTCACTGCTTCATCTATCTGCTCTGACATCTTTTGGCTATAATCTTTGATAGTTTGTCCACCACCTAGAAATGCACCACCTTGAGATTTCTCTAGCACCATAAGGCCTGCTACATCACTCATCCCATAGACCGAAATCATCGACTTTATGATATCAGTTGATCTTTGGAGGTCATTACCTGCTCCAGTTGAGATTTCACCCAAAAATACATCTTCAGCAGCTCTTCCTGAGAGGAGTACATCGACTTCTGCAATAAGCTCATGTTTTTGTTTTAAAAATCTATTCTCCTCTTCTGGCAAATGGAGTGTATATCCAAGTGCACCAAGACCACGAGGGATAATCGACACCTTGGTAACCCTTGATGCACCTTTTGTAAGCTCAGCAACTAGTGCATGTCCACTCTCATGGTATGCTACTATCTTTTTCTCAAGCTCATTAATTTTGCGATTTTTCTTCTCTAGCCCTACAAAAGCTCTCTCTATAGCTTCCATTAAATCGTCTTGAGTGATCTCTTTTTTATTATTTCTACCTGCAAGCAATGCAGCTTCATTGATGATATTTGCTAAATCAGCCCCTGCTAAGCCTGCAGTTGCTTTTGCAATAGTACTCAAGTCAACATCGCTAGAGAGTTTGACCCCTTTTATGTGAACTTGAAGGATTGCCAAACGACCTTCATAGTCAGGCTTATCTACAAGTACTTGCCTATCAAATCGCCCAGCCCTTAGTAGCGCTGCATCAAGAACTTCAGGGCGATTTGTAGCTGCTAGTACTATAACAGGAGTATTTGTGCCAAATCCATCCATCTCTGCTAGTAGTTGGTTGAGTGTTTGCTCTCGCTCATCATTTCCCCCCATTGGTCCACTAGAGGTACGACTCTTGCCGATAGCATCAATCTCATCTAAAGATGATAGATGGTGCCTCTTTTTTGGCTTGTTCAAACAAATCACGCACACGACTTGCTCCAACCCCTACAAAC
>DSAK01000084.1 GCA_011372825.1 Campylobacterota bacterium
GTTTCAATCCCCTATCTTGCGAAGCGATAGCGGTTTGCGTAGCAAATCACTCTCTTTCTAGAAATCTGGTCTAAATGCAACGGCTATTCTGCTTTGTTTTAGTAGCATAGAAGGAAATTTGCCATATTTGTCGCAAAGTGTCATAGCAAAGTAGCTTTAAAATTACTTTGAACAAGTAATTATATAAGAGGATTATGATATAGTTACAAGAGAAAGATTTTAGGTAAGATCGAAGATATACTTTTGTCATATAAGGAGCAAAAATGAATTTCGGAAATCTTTTCAAGGGGATGTATAACAAAGTTGTTCCACCAAAAGAGGAGCAGATTGCAGTTCACAATCAATGGATCAAATGTCCGCAATGTACTGCTTTGATGTATTTTAAAGAGGTAGAATCCAATCAAGAAGTTTGTCCAAAATGTAATCATCATTTTAGGATCGGTACTGCTACACGGATAGGGATTTTAGTAGATGAGGGGAGTTTTATTGAGCATGATTTTGCTCTGTCTCCAGTCGATCCACTTGAGTTTGTAGATAAAAAAAGTTACAAAAAAAGGCTAGAAGAGGGCAGAGCAAAAACAGGAAAAACATCTTGTGTTGTTAGCGGAAGTTGCACTATAGATGGTGCCGAAGCAGAGTTGGTAGTGTTTGACTTCTCATTTATGGGTGGAAGCTTAGGCTCTGTAGAGGGAGAGAAAATAGTAAGGGCGATTAATCGTGCTATTGAGAGAAGATGTGGTCTAATCATCGTGAGTGCTAGTGGGGGCGCTAGAATGCAAGAGAGTACCTATTCGTTATTGCAGATGAGCAAAACTTCAGCTGCACTTAATAGATTGCATCATGAAAAGCTCCCTTTTATCTCTGTGCTAACTGATCCAACTATGGGTGGGGTGAGTGCTTCGTTTGCAATGCTTGGAGATATAATCATGGCAGAACCTGGTGCATTGATAGGATTTGCTGGACAAAGGGTGATTAAACAAACAGTTGGTGTTGATTTGCCTGAGGGGTTTCAAAGATCTGAATTTTTATTAGAGCATGGACTTATTGATATGGTTGTCAATCGATTTGAGATGAAAAAAACTATCGGTGATTTGTTACGATTTTTTTTAAAAAAATAGATGCTTGATACAAGTAGTATCTTGCTCTTAAAATACCTATAGTCTCCCTGGTTACTATTTAGCATAGAAACAAAAAAGATCTACTTCTTAGATGCTCACTCTTATTTTTAATCCATCCAAAGAAGAAGTACCGCCCATTAAGAGTCGTTAATACAATGATAATATTTGGTTTAATCTATCCATGTAAACTTGTACTGTCAAAAGACAATTTTACACTAAGGAAAACTTATGAAAACTACAAAAACTTTAGCATTAGCTAGCTTCTTGATATTCGGTGCTATAGCGATGGGACAACCATCTATGGGAGATTCAAATAGAGGCAAAAACTGCAACAATATCTCTAAAAGTGGCAAAATGCACAAAGGGCAAAGAGGCGATGAGATGATATTTTCTCAACTCAATCTCACAGTTAATCAAAAGCAAAAATTGCAACAACTAAGAGAATCTAGACAAAAAATGAGAGAAGAGAACAGAGGTAAAATGGCCGTTAAAATGTCCGATTTTATCACACCAAATGGTTTAGATAGGAAAAAATTTATCCAAGCCAAAGTCAATCATGCCGATATTAAAGCAAGAAATAATGCACAATCATTTGAAGAGAAATTTGCCATTTTGACACCTGAGCAAAAAAAGCAATATGTAAAACTCCTCAAAGAGAGAGAAGCAAAAAAGCATAGACACGGCAAAAGATAGTACAATACTATAATGATTAGAGTCCTCATGATAGAAGATGATGCACAGTTTGCATCACTTCTAATAGATTTTTTACGCCAGTATCAGATAGAAGTTACTAGCTATGAAGACCCATTTTTGGGACTAAGTGCCGGTATAGAAAAGTATGATTTATTGATACTAGATTTGACTTTGCCAGGTATCGATGGCATAGAGGTATGCAAAGAGGTAGTGCAGAAGTATGATATACCTATCATTATCTCTTCTGCTAGAAGTGATATAAGTGACAAGGTGATAGGTCTACAAATAGGGGCTGATGACTATCTCCCAAAACCTTATGACCCAAAAGAGATGTATGCACGGATAATCTCTTTACTGAGAAGATACAAGAAGATAAATGAGCATAAAGAGACTGAGTATAGTCTCATGCTAGACAAATCAAAAGAGTTGGTTACACTCGAGGGAAAAGTGGTTGATTTGACCCCTGCTGAGTATTATGTTTTATCTTTGTTGATAGAAAATCGTGGATTTACTGTCTCAAAAGAGGAGATACTCTATGGCTCTAATATATTAACTCAAGGGAGCGATGGCTCATTGGCAGTTATCTTAAATCGATTACGCAACAAGCTAGGTAGTGGAGTAGTTATCAAAACAGTTAGAGGTGTTGGGTACAAATTGCTCCCATGAAGATATATACTAAAATCAGAATTATTTTTGTTGTTGCAATTATTTTTGCGAGTGCATTTTTTGTTTTTGTTTTTATTTTTGATAACTCAATACAATCACACAATACCAAAAAAAGATATATGCAAACTGCCTATTTAGCTCTTGAGAGTATGAAGGATAAACAAGCAAATATCGATAGTTATCTTAATGAAAATAGTTTTGAAAAGATTGAAGATATAGATTCGATTTTAGCTACTGCAACCATACAAAACCAAAGAAAAATACACAAAGGCAAAGTACAAATCCTAAGAAACAAAAACTCAATCTATCTTATGGTGCATTCAAAAAATGGGGAAATGCTACTTCGTGATACACTCCATGATAAGCATTGGTTGTATATATTTGGTGCTTATCTCTTGAGTGTATTGTTTTTGGTTGCACTCTATCTATGGTTGACACGAAGCTTGTTGCCACTAAAGATACTCGAAGAGCAGATAAACGAAGTTGCGAAAGGGAATTTAAATATTCGCACTACAAGTACAAGTAACGATGAGATAGGCAAGATAGCAAATGCATTTGATAGTGCACTTCAAAAAATCGACTCACTGATATCTTCAAGACAACTCTTTTTGCGTA
>DSAK01000197.1 GCA_011372825.1 Campylobacterota bacterium
AAACCATACAGAATTATAAAATACCTCTGTTTTTGCTCTATCTAGTATCAAAAAAGCTTGCTCTTGATAAGTTTTTGCATTAGCAGTGATAGTCTCTTTGTCTAACACTTTTCTTGTTTCACTTTTACCTGTTGGATCTCCGATAGTAGCGGTAAAATCACCAATGACAAGTTGTACCCTACCGCCATGTTCTTGAAACACTCTAAGTTTTTGCAAAAGAACTGTATGCCCCAAATGCAAATCAGCTCCTGTTGGGTCAAATCCCGCTTTGACACTATAAGTTGTTCCATCAGTGTAGTATCTAGTAACTAACTTCTCAATCCGCTCAAAATCGATTATTTCAGCAGTGGCTCTTTTGATCTCATTTAGTGCTTTTTCTATCATGTATTCCTCTCTTATTTATTGTAAGCATCATCTAAGCTAACAATCTCAACAACTTTAAAAAATTTTGCTAGCTTTGACTCTAAAAGGCTTTTTTTGGACTCCATACTCTCCACTTCTATTTGGCAATACTCTGCTGTATCACTATACTTAATCCCTAGCTCTATACTCATTACATTTAACCCCATTTTAGAGAGCTTTGTGAGTAAATCAGCGAGTACACCTTTTTGGTTCTGAAGGCTTATTATCAAACGGTATCTTGAAGCTTTTTCATATCGCCATTGCACATATACCATGGGAGTATTTTCTAACATCTTAGCATACGCTTTTTTGCATAGTTTGTGATGAATTATCGCTTTTTCTTTTTCATAAAATGCAACTATCTCATCATTGGTTTTAGGGTGACAACAATAATCAAACTCTATGCTTGCAATTGGTTTATTTGCATAAAAAGTGAAGTGCTCCATCGATTTCAAGAGTGGTTTTTTGTACCCTTTTCGAAATAACTCCCAACTACGAACCTCTCTTGCCCCTATATAGTTGGCAACTTTACTAATTGTATCTTTTAAATAATCAAGCTGCGTGGCAGCTCTATAAATACTCTCTTGCAATTGCAAACTATCTAATACTTGATCAAGGAAAGAGATAGGGGTATCAAATATGGTTGAGAGGATAGCTTTTGCTGTCCTTTGGTTATTTTCTTTAAGGCGTGCTTTACATCTACTCCTTATCCCGTCTTTTGCACGAGAAGTTTTGGCTGTATCTATCCACGAACAATGAAAACTTGGCTCTTTATCTGTAAGGATTTTGACAATATCGCCATTTTTCAAAGGTGCTAAAAGTGAAGCCTCCTCTTTATTTATGAGTACTCCGCTTGCTTTTGCCCCAATTTCAGAGTGAATTATATAGGCAAAATCGATAGCAACTGAACCTTTTGGCAAAGTAAAATAGTCCCCTTTGGGTGAAAAAACTGATATATCTTCACTAAACAAATCCCCTTTTGCAAGCTCATAAAACTCTTCAACAGATTCATTTTGGTATTCTAATCCCTCTAGCCATGAGAGTTTTACACCGCTTACCCCTTCTTTGTATTTCCAGTGTGCTGCTATGCCATATTCTGCTAATTGATGCATTTGAGATGTTCGAATCTGCACCTCCACTATCCCATCTTCATCAAATAGTGTGGTGTGTATAGTTTGGTATCCATTCTCTTTTGGAAGTGCTATGTAGTCTTTAAAGCGGGCGATTAAAGGGGTAAACTCTAGATGCATCAAACCTAACACTCTATAGCAATCAATAGGTTCTTTAAGGATGATACGAATCGCTAATAAATCAAGTACTTCGTCTATCCCTATCCCCTTACGATGCATCTTCAGATAGACCGAATAGTGGTGCTTCACTCTGCCTATTATCTCTACGTCATCAATATCAAACCCCTCTTTTATGATGATATTTTCTACTTTTGAGATAAAGCTATTGAGTTTAATTTGCAGATGCTGGCTTTGCACTTGAAGATAACTATCGATTTGTGCAAAATCTTCTGGATAGATGATCGCAAAACTCAAATCTTCAAGTGATTTTTTAAGCTTAGATATGCCCAAGCGATGCGCAATTGGGGCATACACTACTAGAGTCTCTTCGGCAATCCTTTTTTGTTTGTGTGGTGAGAGAACATCTATAGTTATCATGTTGTGAAGTCTATCGCATAGTTTGATTACCAAAACTCTCACATCTTTGATAGAAGCTATGAGCATTTTACGAAATGAAAGTGCGGAGCTTATGAGTTTTTCATTGGAATCCGACGAAGCCAACCTCTCATCACGGATCGCTACGATTTTAGTTAACCCTTCTACTAAATGAGCTACGTCTTCGCCAAATTGAGTTGCGATAAGATCTATACCATAAGGAGTATCTTCGACCACATCATGCAAAAGAGCTGCTTGCACCATAGTTTCATCATTGCTTATGTTTGCTGTAAGCGCTGCAACAAAAATCGGATGAACCACATAAGGCTCGCCACTTTTTCTAGTTTGCCCTTTATGTGCTTTGATTGCTAGATCTAGCGCTTTTTTAACTCCCTCTGGCTCTCTGCTAAGTTCGGCAAAAAGAAACTCAACAGATTCTTCTATAGAAGATATTTGCTCTATTTTATCTAAAAAATATCTCAAGCAAATTACCCTTCTTCAGTAACCGTTATCGTCCCTTGGGCAATTTCATGCAATGCAATATCTGTATATTTCATCTTCTTATCATCTATAGCAATTGAAGGCTCCGCGCCTTGTGATAACTCTTCAGCCCGTTTTCCAACTGCACTTGTCAAAAGATATCTATCTCCACCTATTGCCTCTAAGGCTTTTGCTACTACTTGTTCTGTTCTTGTTGTCATTTTTATCCTTTGCCCTTATGTTGTTATTGTACTACTGAACACAAACTTCTATCACCTTGAACAATTTTCAAGATATTTCCTTCGTGAAACATATTGCATACTATTATTGGAAGCCCATTTTCTTTTGCAAGGGCTATAGCTGTATCATCCATAACTTTGATTTGATCGTCGAGTGCTTGGTCATAAGTAAGCGTATCAAGCTTAGTAGCATCACTAAACTTATTTGGATCCCTATCGTACACGCCATCAACTTTTGTAGCCTTGATGAGTAATTGCGCCTCTATCTCTGAAGCCCTAAGGGTTGCTGCTGT
>DSAK01000124.1 GCA_011372825.1 Campylobacterota bacterium
ACCTAGGACAAAACTAGGGCGCACAAGTACGGGATAACCTATGCGATTTGCTATGAGTAGCGCCTCTTCTTTTGTTACTGCTGTACCATTTTGGGGTTGTTTGAGTCCTAGTTGTGCAATAAAAGCAGAAAACTGCTCTCTATCTTCTGCTAAGTCGATTACTTTTGCACTTGTACCAGATATTTTTGCTCCGATTGAGGTGAGTTTTTTTGCTAATTTAAGAGGTGTTTGTCCACCAAAATGGACTATCACTCCATCTGGATTTTCTCTAGCTATAACACTTCTGACATGTTCAAAATCGATAGGCTCAAAGTAGAGTCTATCACTTGTGTCATAGTCAGTTGAAACAGTCTCAGGATTGCAATTGTACATGATTGAGGTGATTCCCATCTCTTCAAGCGCAAAAGATGCATGAACACAACAATAGTCAAACTCAATACCTTGACCGATACGGTTTGGACCCCCACCTATGACCAAAACTTTTTTCTTTGCACTTTGCGTTAATTCATTTGTTTGATCAATAGGAGTGATGTTTGTTGTTGAATAGAGATATGACTTCAAAGCTTTGAATTCACCAGCAGATGTATCCACTTCGTTGTACTCAAGTGTAACACCCAACCTCTCTCTAGCATTATAGACATCATTTTCACTAATCTCTAGCCCATCTTTTTCGCAAATAAGAGATGCTATCATCGCATCACTAAACCCTTCACTTTTGATTTGACGCATTAGTGGGGAATCATTGAGATAACTCATATCGATACTTTTTTCCCTATCTATAAGTTCTTCTATCTGATACAAGAACCATTTGTCAATCGAACTAAGTTCATGTATTTTTTCTATATCCAAGCCTCTTCTAAAACCTTCGGCTATATAGAGTATCCTGTTTTCGTTAGGTCTTCTAATTTCTCTTAAGAGTGTATCTTCATCGCATTCTATTTTGCCAAACCCCATAATACCATTCTCTAATGAGCAAAGAGCTTTTTGAATTGATTCTTTGAATGTGCGACCCATACTCATTACTTCCCCAACACTTTTCATAGCTGTAGTGAGAGTTGAATTAGCTTGAGGAAATTTTTCAAACGCAAATCGCGGAATTTTTGTAACTATATAATCGATAACTGGTTCAAAACTAGAAGGGGTACCTGTGATATCATTTGTAATCTCATCCAAAGTAAATCCAACAGCAAGCATTGTTGCAACTTTGGCTATAGGATAACCAGTCGCTTTACTAGCTAGAGCAGAGGAGCGACTCACCCTAGGATTCATCTCTATGACTACCATTCGGCCTGTTTTTGGATCTATAGAGAATTGCACGTTGGAGCCACCACTATCTACTCCAATTTCACGTAAGATTTTAAAACTAGCATCTCTCATATGCTGATACTCTTTGTCTGTGAGTGTAAGGGCAGGGGCAATAGTGATGCTATCTCCAGTATGAACACCCATTGGGTCCAAATTTTCAATAGAGCAAATAATGATACAATTATCATTTTTGTCTCTGATAACTTCCATTTCGTACTCTTTCCATCCAAGCATAGATTCCATAATCTCTATCTCATTAATCGGTGATGCTTCAAGTCCTGCTTGAGCTAAAGCTTTGAATTCTTCTAGATTATAAGCAACTCCACTTCCTCCACCTGCAAGGGTAAAAGAGGCTCTACTAATCAATGGAAAACCAAAATTTTTTGCAACCCTTATTGCTTCATCTAGATTGTAAGCATTTGCACTTTTTGGTAAATCCATCCCTATTTTTTTCATCGCTTCATTAAAAGCTTGTCTATCTTCACCTTTTTTTATCGCCTCAGGATTTGCTCCTAGGAAAATAATATCATCAAGCATACCTTGTTCATGCATTTTCATAGCTACATTCAAGGCAGTTTGACCACCCATGGTTGGAAGTATAGCATCGACATTTTCTATCTTGATGATTTTATCTATAATTTCTTCTGTGATTGGCTCTATATATGTTCTATCTGCAAACTCTGGATCTGTCATGATTGTAGCTGGATTTGAGTTGATGAGAACTACGCTATATCCAAGTTCTTTGAGTGTTTTGGCTGCTTGTGTACCAGAGTAGTCAAATTCACAAGCTTGACCAATGACGATGGGTCCTGACCCTATGACTAATATGGTCTTGATATCGTTGCGTTTTGGCATAGTATTTAACCCCTAATTTTAGTTAGGGATTATACATTTTAGTAGCCAAAAAGCCTCTTAAGTTTTGAGTATCAAAACATATCAAGAGTATTTGAAGGTTTTGGTTTGGAAGGTTTTGGTTTGGAAGGTTTTGGTTTGGAAGGTTTTGGTTTGGAAGGTTTTGGTGCTCTAGCGGCTGGAGCAGTAGAAGGGGTGGCTGGCTCAGGATAAACAACCTCTTCTTGTGTTTGATCAATAACTTCAGGTATCTCCTCTGTGGTCTCAAAGGTAGAATTTACTTCTTTGATGATTGATTGCGATGATTGTTTTGTTGGTGCGGATGATAGTGTCGACAAAGTAGCAACATCAAAATCATACAAAAGTGTTGGTTTGGCATCAAGTAAAACGAAAAATATTTTTGGGTGATACAAATCGCTATAAGGTTCAACATATGCAACTTTATAGCTACTTTGGGTTTCGACTCGCGTAACTACTCCAACAGGTATATTTGAGAAAAATATATTGTCAAGTCCACTTGTTGTGACTTTGTCTCCCACTTTAATCTCTTGCCATTTTGGGATAAAATGGACTGCTATAAGATCATCACCACTACCTTTTGCTATTCCTGGAGCTTTTTTGTCTCCTATAGAGACTGAAAAACGACAATTTTCATCAGTGACTAAATAGCCAAAAAACTGGACACCATCACTTTTTGCAACTCCACCAACTACACCATTATGTACTAGCCCGTAAAGTTTTTTATTGGTAATATTTTTTGGTTTTGTTAGGATGATTTGAGAAAGACTATTGAGCTTTACATAAGAAATAGTTTGTGCTAGTGCAACTGATTCAGCTGGGTATTGCTGTAACGAGGGGATAATCTGATTGATATTTCCTAGTTGTCTAATAT
>DSAK01000029.1 GCA_011372825.1 Campylobacterota bacterium
AAGCTTTGTTGATGGCTATGATGTGAGTTTATCGTATAAAGATTGGATGACTCTAACCTATTTTCACAACAAAATTGAAGATGATATCTTGTATGACAATGGCTACTATAACATTAGCACTGATAAAAAAATAAAGGGATTTGAAATGTCTGCAAAAAGTCCGCTTTTTTTAGAAAGATTTATCCTAAAAGCCAACTACACCCACCTCATCGATACAAAAACCCCTCTTTACAATAGAGCAAAAGATGAGTTAAATTGTTGGCTCGAATACCTACATGACACCTCAACGATAGTGACTCTAAATAGTAGCTATATAGGAGATAGATTCTCATTACAAACTTACCCCGAAGAGAGAAAATATAAAACTGGAAACTATACCATCTGGAATCTCAATTTGCAAAAAAGATACAACGACAAACTGAGTATAGCACTGCACCTAAAAAATTTCTTTGACAAAGAGTACCAAAGTGTGTATGGATACAACCAATATGGCAGAAACTTCAATTTCAAGCTAGACTATTTGTTTTAAAGGAGCTATCATGGAGATAGTGGTGCGCAATTTTATCATCTATAAACTTCTCAATTCTCTCTTTTTGGGAATATCGATAGGTAGTGTCATGAGCATCTATACGCCACTAGCTCCATCTATCTACTCAATAGGTGGTTTGTTGCTAGCTTTGGGGATGCTTGTGGTTGCTAAATTTTACTATAAACTTTTTAATATCTATTGGTTTTATGCTATCTCGTTACTTGTTGAATTTGTGATGCTATTTGTAGTGATATATTTTCTCGTATTCAATATCTCTTATGCAACAGCCCTTTTAGTCTATATAGGATATCAAGTGACATTTCTGTTTGGAAGCTATCTTGTTAGAGCTGAGACTATCTTTTTAAATGAGCCTGAAACTCTCTCTCGTATTGATATGTCCAAACAAATCGGCTCAATAGTAGGAATGATTTTCTCATTTGGTTTTTATAGCTATTATGCAAATATCCCAAATATCGAACAAGTTTACAATATCCATTATATCCTTTTGGTAGTACAAATCGTTATTATTGGTGCTTTGGTTTTGAGCTTTCGCAAAAGTGCATAAGGCTCTTTGGATATAAATTATAGGTTTTAGAGTCGCTAAATACCACATTAAATGCCATTTAGCAAATAAATTACTTTTGATATAATCTCACTATGTATAAAGAGAGCGAACTAGATAGCCTTATCATTTGCAAAAAATGTCATACACTTCATGAGACAATCAGCATAGAACATGGTGAACTTGCCACTTGTAGCGAATGTGATACTATACTCTATAGTTGCGATAAACAATTGGTAACAAAAGGGTTGGCACTGAGTATCGCATCTTTGAGTCTTTTGTTTATAGCAAATTTTTTTAAGCTAGTAAAAATTGATTTTTTAGGTAGTGAGCAACATATCACTATATTGCAAACTATCCTTAGGCTCTATGAAAAAGGCTTTTGGTTTGTTGGGACGATGTCGGGACTTCTTATCTTTGTGTTTCCTTTTATGATAGTGCTGATACATATGACTTTTTTCTTTTTGCTCTACACAAAACAAGCCCCCTATCTAACCTACAGAATCCTAATAATGCTTGGGCATATCCTCCCTTGGCATATGAGTAATATATTTTTAGTGAGTATCCTTATAGCACTTGTGAAGCTTATAGGATATGTAAGTATAGAGATGGGGATCGCGTTTTTTGCACTCCTTGGGTTTGTGGTAATTGACCTCTATATAGTTCGTATCATGCCTATGCACACCCTTTGGAGCAATTACAACAATATCTATGCAAATAAAAACAGTATGCCTAAGTTTCACAATCGCCCCCTACTTCGATGCCCTTTGTGCGATGCTACCAATTATGACAAAGGCAAAAATACAAAATGTAGACGGTGCAATGCTGGAGTCTACACATACAGACATTTTAAAAATGAACGAAGCCTTGCATTTCTCATCACTGCAATTATTGCTTATATCCCTGCCAATATCTACCCTATGCTTATAACTAAAAACTTTGGCTCAGAGACTAGCTCAACGATAATGGGTGGGATAATGCTACTGTGGGAGCAAGGCTCCATACCTATAGCTGGTATTGTATTTTTTGCCTCTATCTTTGTTCCCATTGCAAAATTTATCATCATAGCTTACCTCTTAGTAAATGCTAGATACCCAAAAGAGGAGCTAAGCAATAAAACCAAAAAAAATATGTTTTATCTAGCAGAGATAGTGGGACCATGGTCGATGATAGATGTTTTTGTTGTCGCTATTCTAGCTTCACTTATACACCTTCAAAGTGTTCAAATTATCGCGGGAGAAGCTGCTACTGCCTTTGCTTTAAGTGTATTTTTTACACTACTAGCAGCACAAAATTTTGATATAGGCTCAATAGAAAAAAAGAGGATAAACTATGAATAAAAAAATAGCAACACCAAAAAGAAAAGCAGTCATCAATCTATTTACATCTATATGGCTTGTTCCGATCCTTGCGTTTTTTATAGCTGGATGGCTAGCTTATGAGTATTACTCACAATTAGGCGAAAAAATAGAGATAGAGTTCAGCCAAAATTTCGGACTCAAAGCCAAAGAGTCGCAGATACGATTCAAAGATATCCATGTTGGGACCATCATAGATATCCGCTTGAAAAATGATGGCGAAGGGGTAGTTGTAACTGCTAGGATGAACAAAGAGATTACTCCATATCTCAATGATAGTGCAAATTTCTGGATAGTCAAACCTCAAGTTGGATTTTCTGGTGTTAGTGGACTTGACACACTCATCTCAGGAACTTATATCAATATGCGTTCACAAAAATCAACTGACAACATCCAAAACAGCTTCAAAGGTGTAGAGGACTTAAGAAACTTAGGTGGAGATGGAAAATATGTACTATTGCATGCAAATGATGCAACAGAGTTACTCGTAGGCTCGGGGGTATTTTTTAGAGGAGTAAAAGCTGGGGAGATAGTCGATATGTTTCCGTCGCAAACAAATAACTCTATATCAGTTTGGGTC
>DSAK01000202.1 GCA_011372825.1 Campylobacterota bacterium
AGCTTAAAAAACGATCGTAAAACATAAATACTATCAATCTTCAACAAATATCATCCTTCTCTCCTTGAAGCATCTATGCTATATTACAAAAATAGACAAAAGAGGATATATGGCTTTTAAATCTGTGTAAAGATTTTTACTCTTATGTGGAACCAAATTTTTATAGTAATCCTTGGATGTCACTACTCAATCATAAGCTAAATATCACTCTAAAAGACTCACCCAAAGAACATATAGCTAAAAGACTCAAGCAAAATTATTTGCTATGGCATATGCTGGACATCAAATTAGTTCTTTACATTGATCGCTGATGGAAGAGCTACCATCTTAATGAATAAATCATTAGCGATACGATATCAACTAAAGGACTTAAGGTATCACACCTTGCTCTCAATGTGGCGATAGTATAGCAACTGTTGATTCGTTGGTGTCTGAATATTTTTATACTATGATGGCAAACAAGCTAGGCTTAGATGCTCAAGATAGCTCACTCAAAGAGATTGCAGACAAGCTGCTTTTGTGGCTAGAAAAAATGGGAGCTGATTATACCAATACCTTTTTAGCACTGATAGAGAGACTCCCCTTGCAAGATAACACCTATAATGATCCAGAGTTTCTAGCTATCAAAAATGCACTTTATGCACTCGCTCCAGATACCACACTCATGGCTCAAAATAACCCAGCCTTTATCCCTAGAAACTACATCGTCTAAGATGCTATAAAAGAATATGAACGAACCGTCTCACTCAAGAAGGTAAAAAAACTCTTTGAGGTGCTACAAAATCCCTATCAAGACGCTATCCAATACAAAGCGTATCAAAAAGCAACCTCGAGAGAGTTTGAAAAGGGGCATAAGACATTTTGCAACACTTAAACAATTTAGTAGCGTAGTGTCATGACGAGAAGTTTGCAACGAAGTAATCAAAAATAGACCATCAAAGCTTTTTGAAGCCTAGCGCAGCGACTAACACTAATGCAAAAAGTGTCTCACGCCTGTAAAATACAAGCTCATACCATGCTCATTAGCTGCCTCAATGACTTCATCATCTCTTACACTACCACCAGGTTCAATGACGCATGTCACACCAGCTTTAGCTGCTTCATCTATACTGTCACGAAATGGGAAAAATGCTTCACTAGCTAAACATGCGCCACTTACATCAAGCCCCATATCCTTAGCCTTTCTCAGTGCTGCTTTGGCAGCATCAACGCGGCTTGTCATACCCATGCCCACTGCCACCATGGCAGAATTTTTGACATACACAACACAGTTTGACTTAGTTAGTGCGGCAACTTTGTAAGCTATCTCCAAATCTTTTAGCTCTTGAGCTGATGCTGCACTATTCGATACTTGCTTTGCATTTTTTACTTCATCTTCTCCAATCCTATCGGCATCTTGGAGTACAAAACCACCATCTACTATCTTGAAGTTGATTGAGTCATTTGCCATTTGGAGTTTTTGGCTCCCTTGGCTAAAAAGTTTGATTCTTTGTTTGCGACTTAGCTCCTTGATAGCCTCAGGGGTAAAATCAGCAGCAAATACCACTTCTAGAAATATCTCATTCATCTTTTTAGCAAGTTCGAGCTCAACCACGCCATTGACCGCTACCACTCCACCAAATGCACTCACAGGATCACATTTGAGTGCTTCGGTATAACTTTCAAGTAAGCTATCTTTGATAGCAAAACCGCATGGATTCCCATGCTTGACGATACATACAGCATTCTCATCTCCAAATGCAGAAGCTATCTTCGCTGCTCCACTGATATCGCCCATATTATTAAATGACGCCTCACCTTTTAGGGTGATAAATCTATCACTAAAGTGGCTATCAAACTCATACAAAGCCCCTTTTTGGTGAGGATTTTCACCATATCTTGTGTCAAATACTTTATCTCCAACGATAAAATGTTTCGCACCAAATCCACCATTAAATCTCTTGTTCATATAGTTTGCTATCATACTATCGTAGCTAGCTGTATGCTCAAATGCTTTTATCATCAAGTCTCTTCGAAACTCTATTGTATTTATATCGTTCTTGATGTTATTTAATACTAAATCATAATCGCCAACATCTGTGACGATTATCACGCTATCAAAGTTTTTTGCAGCACTTCGAACCATCGCTGGCCCACCGATGTCTATATTTTCTATAATCTCTTCAAAGTCATCTGTTTTCTCTATGGTTGCTTTAAACGGATAGAGGTTTACACACACCAAATCAATCCCTTCGATACCCAAATCTTTTGCTTGATTGATATGTGACTCTTTATCTCTTCTGTGGAGTATACCACCGTGTATATAAGGGTTAAGAGTCTTTACTCTCCCCTCAAAACACTCAGGAAACTTTGTCACTTCGCTTGCCTCAATGACACTTATCCCTGCCTCTTGCAAAACTTTATATGTGCCACCTGTAGAGATAATCTCATACCCCAAAGCTACTAACTCTTTTGCAAAACCAACAACTCCACTTTTATCACTTACACTTATCAATGCTCTCATGTTACTCTCTCTTTCTCTCATAAATCTTGCTCTATAGTTTTAGCGAATGTTTCGCGGTATATACTCTGTAACTTTGCTACTGGCATGGCTACATCATTGAGGCTAAATTGCTCAGAAACCACCTCGCCTAATGGCTCGATATGTAGTCCTAAGTCTACTGCCATATCAATAACACTTTGGATATTCTCAGGAGACACTTCTAGTATAGCTCTGCTTTGGCTCTCTGCGAAGATATCTCGTGTATTTTCTAGCTCTATTTTCGCTTTTACCCCTAGGCCTGAAACTGCTGACATTTTTGCAAGCGAGATAGCCAATCCACCCATACCGACATCTTTTGCAGAACTTAAAAGCTCTTTTTTGTTTGCTTCTATTACTAGCTCCCAGAGGCGTAATTCTGCTGAGTAGTCAATCTCATTTAAATTACCTGTAGTCTCTCCAAAAAGCTCTTTGATATAAAGTGAGCCACCAAACTCACCTCTAGTCTTACCAACTAGTAAAAGCTTATTCCCCTCTTTTTGAAACGC
>DSAK01000143.1 GCA_011372825.1 Campylobacterota bacterium
GAGGTGATTTACACAGTTTATTTTACAGGCTCGCAAATTGTTAATTTGGCAAAAATGACTTTTTGGAATTTTTGTTGAGAGTTTTTGAGGAGGGGAAAACTCTATGATATCCTTTTTTCTTGAGTATAGAGTTAGGCTTGTTGGGTTCTTTTCTAATCTTGTGGAAAAATTACGATACCGTCAAAAAATCAACTCCATAGCCTTCAAAACTTTCATCAAAAGGCTTGTCATCAGGGCAGGTACCCGCAGTGGAGGTAGAGATAAAGTACTTTACCTTACCTTCATTGATGGCGTTTACAATTTTTTTAGTCGTCTCTACACGACTTGAGTGGAGTACTTTTTGTAAGCCTCACTCCATCGCTTCATAATGGGAGCTCCTGCGAGATTAAATGCCGCATCGATACCTTTGAGTTTTTCTACTACCTCCTAGTGTTCCTAGACGCTCTACTATCTCTATTTGTGTTTCTTCTGAGTTTTTGTTGAGCTCTTTTCTCTCTAAATACTCTCTTTAATGCGTCGCTGGAGTGACTTTTGGTAAGAGCATATCTTTTTTCTAATCACTCTTGAATCTATAAGTAAGATAAGAGAGAAATATCAGTACCCAAAGCAGAGAAAAAAGAGCAAAAGGTTCGTACCCAATTTCTAGGGGGAAAGTAAAATCCTCCCACCATAAGCCTCACAAGCACTACACTACGAATAAGCCAGACTTTGAGTCGTGCAAGTGAAGAGTTCATCACCGCCACTATGGGTATCATAAGCACCCATAGTGCATCAAATGTAAGCTGCTCGCCGATAAGAAAAAAAGCTACTGGGAGTTCAAAGAGTATGAGTAAAATCTGCTCAGAAGCCTTTTTATGTCTTTATGGCGTATGTAGCAAAGTAATGTATAGGAGTCGTACAAAGCATTAAAAAGTTGAGTATGGCAAAATCTATTCTGTAGTTCATGTAGACTTGCAAGTGTATGTTTTCTCGTATCAGCTCTGGATTTATGGACTCACAAAAATTAAGCAGTGCCGCCTTTGGTACTGAGTAGCCCCCCCACCAAACGGAAGTCCAAAGTAGCTCGATATACTGACATTAAACGCGATGTGCCCTCTGCCTTGTTCCTTAAAGAGAGGGATTATCTGTGTTAAAAAACGCACAGCACCTAAGTAATTCACTTCACAAATGGCACTTATGCTCTCGATGCTCAGTGCATCAACTCTCATACTCTCATAAATTCCAGCATTATACAGTGCTATATCTATACCCCATAGATACTCCAAGCCCTCTGTGTTGCCTCTTTGACACTCTGAGTTTGCGAAACATCCATATCTACAAGGTGCAAAGAGTCGAGATACTCACTTTAGACTCTCTCTATCCTCTTTGGGTTTTTGCTCGTGGTTTCATAGTATCCACGACCCAAAAAGAGTGTTGGTGAGACATTTTCTATCTTTTTGTTGTGAATGCAAAGCACATCTGCAATAAAAAGATCATGATCACCAAAGTTTGCTACCTCTATAAGTTTACACTCATAAATCATAAAGGCCTCTTCAATAAGTGTGCTTTGGATATGTGTAGCTTTTTTGGGTGTAAGCCCAGTTGCTTGAAACTTCTTACCCCCATGCATAGATCCAGAAATCTCCATAGACTTAACATAAGAAAAATCCATAAAATTAAGAGAAAACTCTTTGAGCTGATGTACTAAATCGTAGGTTTTATTTTCATCACGAATCGCTACAGCATAACGAAATGGCGTTTTTGAGACAGGCATATGCCAAGTTGAGGGCATAAAATTGTCCCCGCAAGCCAAAAGTGCACTTAGTCGCGGTTGCGGATGGCACTCTGCATTTAAAACATTTGTAGTTGTAAACATTGCATGCTCCTCTTTGATATTATATTTTAGAGAAATAATGTCTCTTTTAATATGACTTATTTGTTAATTGGTCTCTTTTTTATACCAAATTCAATTATCCACTCATAAAGAAAGCAATCTGAAAATAAACTCATCACTGAGTCTAGAACATCTCCATTTAGATTATTATCTCTATCTCCATGTGGCTTAAGGTAAAATATGTTTCGCAGGAAGATTTGGAACATACCAATGAACTTGACAAGGAATATGCAGAAAATTTTTTACAGTATCTGATGATATGATAATCCACAAAGAGACAGAATAGATCTTCAGAACTAATTTCATCAACGGTATGGTTCAGTTATTTCCAGTGAGTAATCAAACAGCTATGGAAAATCGAGCAAGGGCTTAGTAAGTTTGCGAATGAACTCAAAAAGCAAAGGGTTTTTAAAAGCAAAAATAACGCTTTTATGCAAGATGTGATAATATATAAAACAATAATATATTTGCATATATAAAGAAGCATTTGAAAAATAAGAAGGTCAAAAAATGGAACAAGACAAGTTGAGAGAAGAATTAAAATATATACTTGAAAACGAACCTGAAAATTATTCAAAAATTTTAAAATTATCATCTGAGTTATCGAAATTTGATCAAGATAGTGTTCGTTTTTCCATAGATGCAGGAATAATAGATAGGCTCGGCAAAGAACTTGTAGCAAGACATGAAACTGCTGTATCTGAACTAGTTAAAAATGCTTATGATGCTGATGCAAAGAAAGTTAAATTGACATTTATTGACTCATCGGAGATTGGCGGAATTATTGTCATTAATGATGATGGTGTTGGAATGACTAAAGAGCAATTAGTAAATGGTTTTATGCGATTGGCTTCTAGTGACAAAATTCATTATCCTTTTTCACCAATTTACAATAGAAAACGAGCTGGTAAAAAAGGTATTGGGCGTTTTGCCGCTCAAAGACTTGGAAAACAATTAACTATTACAACTCAAACAGAAGATTCTGAACAAGCACTCGAGATAACTATTAACTGGGATGACTTTAAAAATGATCAAGATTTAATGTTCATTGACAATAAAATAGAATACAAAATTCGAATGCCTAAGAAAAGAAGTGGTACGAGATTAGTTATAAAAAATTTAAGAGATAAATGGACGGAAGCACAGA
>DSAK01000099.1 GCA_011372825.1 Campylobacterota bacterium
GATAATTCATGTAAAAAAACATCATGCTGGACTCGTCCTTTTATATGTATCATGTGAGGTTCTTTACTTTTATAAACTTCCACATATCTCCCCAACAAATCCACGCCACAATCATTGATGTAGTTCACAATTCTTTCTTGGGACAGTTTGTCAAAATATCCTTTGAGCACGATGTATGTTTTAGCCACCAATTCTCCCCTTACCTAAACCTTGAAAAAAGTATTTTGTGCATCCATTGGTCTTTGCTATCCTCCAATCCATAGGCATCCGTGTTGAAAACTGCGCCTTTAGTTGGAATAGAGAGAAACTTGTAGCGCTTATCATCAATAGTAAGAAAAACTTCACTGCACCCTACCTTTTTGCTCATAAAGTCGGTGTACCCTTTGTCGTACCAAATGCCTGCAATATATTTTGTTATAGAAATGATCTGTTGTTTTCTTTCTTCTGGACTTAGCCCAGTATCAATATAAACATATTTTTCAACAATTTGATTCACAAAAACAACCGAAAAGAAAACTGTCGTATCATACGACATGCTCTTTATCCCCTTAATGCTCTCTTCATCGTATTTATTAATATAAGCCCTCAAATCTCCCAATATATTGTTTTCAAGCTCATCAGTGTACTCAATCGGCAGTGTTGTATTACTGTGTTTTTCATTAGTAGTAGTGTCATTAGCACCAGTTGCAGCTATCATAGGCGTTGTCTCTTCTTTGGCTTCATCTAAGACATCAAAATCTTTACTCTCCTCTGCAAGTTTTTCTAAATCTAAGGGCTCTTTTCTCCTTCGTCTTTTTCTACCTGTCTCGGCAGGAGGTGGAGTAATTTTGACAGGCAAGGGGGAGAAATTTTCAGAAGTGCTATTATTTTTTGTTTGCTCCTCTCCACTTTTTTTTGCCATATTGCTATTAGTTTCATCTGATATATTAGCTGACGGCTTGCTCTCCTTGTCACCACCCGATTGAGTTGTTGCTGCGCCCTCCTCTGCATTAAAAGTGGATTCCTTGTTGGGATTGGACAACTTCGTGCCAGTTGCTTGATTAAATTTTTGATTATCCTTGTTTTTTGCAAGTACGCAGAAAGCTCTTTCTTTCTTGCCTCCTTATCAGCTTCTATAATCATTCTAGTCAACAGGGCATTTGACTTAGGAGCTGAATGATGTGAAAAAATAGCCTCCTCAATAAGTTCATATCCTGGCCAACTTTCACTGAAAAATAATTTTGAGATATGTGGATGTGGATTGTTTTTAAGAATTTCACTTGGATATTCCGTACCGTATAGAGATACTACTCCAAGCTTCCCTATGTCGTGTGCTAATGCAACAATTACAGCATCACATATAACTGTCTCATAGGTAATAGCATCTTTCTTAATAATGTACTTGATAGACTCGTCAAGTACATTCATAGTATGTTCATAGAGATTGATTTGATAAAAAACATCATAACTAGAAAGGCCACTAGCAGTTACTGGAGATTTGTAGGAGCCAGTCCTTTCAGGGTCTTTGTCAAAATATTTGGCCACACTGGGAGCCTTTACTCCGTCTGCTTCAAGTATCTTAAATAGCTCTATGATAATAGAGAGCTTCTCTTTTGGAAAAAAAGAAATTGATGGTTTGATCCATTTTTCGAAAAAAAATTTACTCCTATCTAAAAAAACAGTATTTTCTGGTATGTTAAAATCTTCTTGCTTTTTTGACTCAGTTGCAGAGTGTCTTTCTTCAGGACTCCATAGTTGGGATAATTCTGCTAGTGAAATCTTGTAAATAGCTCTTTCATTTTCTTCTTTAAACCGATGGTATTCATTGTGAATAAAAAACAGTGCGCTTGTCATCAAAAACAAAAAGGCTAATGCAACAAAAAATTCTCCCCTAAAGAGAGGGTCGCGCAAAACACTTTGTGCGCCGATTGGGCTTAATAAAATAAAATGCCCAAGTTTAAAAAATACAAGAAGATGTGCGGTAGCATAAAAAAAAAGAAGTACAACAAAAAAAGATTTTAAAAAAAACCAAATGTCTACACTGCGCATCATGAAGTTGCCTCTGTTTTTTTGTTTTGCAAAATATTGGGAAATTGAATATTTATTGATGCGGGCTTAACCGCATTGGTCTTTCCAAAAAATTGCCCCTCAAAACCAAAATAATAAAACTCTCTCTTATCAAGACGAAGCACATCGTGAGGCAGGATTGCAAACTCTTCAATTTCACGAGATGTTACACCCCCAGCTGAACTCATAATAGGACTATTCTTTCTTACTGTTCCTCCAAGTTGCGCAAATTTCTCCGCTGATGCCAAGTCTTGTACGCGCATAATGATTTTAGTATTTGTATTGTCAAGCAGTTGCTCAGCCCCATCTTCGCCTATTACTGCAATCATGTCTGCAATAGATTGGGTCATACCCATAATCCAAACACCAGCACTTCTGCCTTTGTTATACAGGTCTTGAATGCCGCGATACACAACATTGGATAGCTCATCAATATATAAGCACAATGGAGTTTTAAAGGTTTTGCCGGATAGGTAGTAGCGTCCAACAACAGATTGGATCATTGAGATTACTTCTTTTCCTACAATATTAGCTGTTTCACGAGCAAGCATAGTGCCAGTTTGCACTACTAAGATTATGCCCCGTCCATCCTCCAGTCGTTCTACAAAATTATTCTCCGAAGCGCTGCCTAATACTTTTCCAATATTTCCATTTGTCATAATATTCAACGATGAGCGCAATGTCGTTGAAACTTTTGAAAAATATTCTTGTGGAGAACTTAATATTTGCTCAAACAGCTTAGAAGCCTTATTAACTTCATCAGCTAAATCTTTGTGGCTAATATTGCCAATAGAGTCTTTCAGCTCTTTCAGTCCATCGTAGTAAGCATATGAAGCAATCTCTTCCATGTTAATGCGTATGTTTGTTTTTCTGGTTGCTTTTCGCTTGAGAACAATTGCTTGCACAATAGCAGTGGTTGTCTCTTTGGCTACGTTATAAAAGAAATCATCATCACTTGGAACGCCTGCCATA
>DSAK01000103.1 GCA_011372825.1 Campylobacterota bacterium
AGCGAAACGACATCGCGTCGTTTAAATTTGATAGCTACATCAAGCGCACTTACTCCATGCGAATCTACCTCAAATATATCAACACCATGAGCTAAAAGAACTTCAATAAGCTCTATACTAGCATAGTTTCGAATCGCAAAGAAAAGAGGGCTTATCTCATCTGGATCATCAAGCTCATACTCTAGCCCTAATACCAATGGTGCATTCAAGTCTGCTCCATTTTGCAATAAACTCATCAGTGCAGGTATATTGTCATGCTTGATAGCTTCTATAATTTCTGACATCATCTCTACGCCTTTTTTTTGTTTTCAATATGTAATCAAACTCTACTATAGTACCATATATTTTATGAAAGGGGTCAGATATGTTTATGCGTCGTTTACTAAAAAAAATTGCAAAACAAGAGGGAAAGCGCTCTTATGCATCACAAAAGCTAGTACAACTTAAAACATCAAAAGAGTTTAAATACCTCGTTGATATACAATCTTAGGAGTTACTAAAAGGGTTTAATATCCCATTTATAGCTTGAGATTTTTTATAATCTTCAACCATTTTCATCACATCATTTATAGCACTTATAAGTAAAATCTGCAAAGATTCCTTATCTTCTAACAACGAATCATCGATACTCAAATCTACTATCTCACCTAAGCCATTTGCACTCATTGTGACCATTCCGCCACCAACACGTGCTGTTAATATAATCTTTTTTGCCTCTTCTTCAAACCTCGCAAGCTTCTCTTGCATCTGTGACATCATTCCTGACATCTTGCTAAAATCTAGCCCTTCAAACATCTCTACTTCAACCCCTCAAATACCTGAGAGACACTATTGTCTTCATCAACTATAACAATCTTTGGCAAATACTCGTCTGCTTCTTCTGGCGTCATTTGGGCATATGCTATGATGATTATCTTGTCTCCCACATGTACTTTGCGTGCTGCTGCTCCGTTGAGGCACATCTCTTTTTTTCCTCGTTCGCCTGCTATGATATAGGTAGAGAATCTCTCTCCATTGTTTATATTGACGATATCGACCTTCTGCCCAACTCGCAAATTGGCAACATCAAGCAAATCACGATCAACAGTTATCGAACCTACATAATTTAGGTTCGCATCTGTAACTGTCGCTCGATGGATTTTGCTTTGTAGCATCATGATAGTCATAACTTAAAATACTCCTTGATTGGCTTTGTGGGTATTATACTATAAAATTGTAGTGCTATTGTTGGACAACACTATTTGGGTCAACAGGCTCACCCCACATCTCTGGAGCTATCACATACTCTTGGACCACTTTCCCGCCTAAGATATGTTCGTCGATTATCCTATCGATTTTCTCTTTTGTAAGCCCAGCATACATTGTATGTCCTGGCTCTACAAGCATCACTGGACCTTGCTGACATCTACCTAAACAGCCTGTTTGAATCGGCTGGACTGTGGAGATAATCCCTTTTTGCATCAAACTTTGAGCTAAGTGCATAAAGAGTTGTTGCGATTCTTGGTTATCTTGACTAACGCAACTTGGTTTTGGCATCCCAGGAGGGGCACTTTGTTGGCATTTAAATATATAAAAAGCTGGTTGTGGTATAGAGTAACTCATGTTTTTCCTTTAAATAAGAGTAATTTACTCTGAATATTA
Organism: Campylobacterota bacterium; assembly: GCA_011372825.1. Taxonomy (GTDB): domain Bacteria; phylum Campylobacterota; class Campylobacteria; order Campylobacterales; family Sulfurovaceae; genus BN30871. The sequence goes on from DSAK01000103.1 coordinate 1,642, forward strand.
CCAAAAAAAGTTTTATTTAATCTTATAAATCTACCCTAATAATTCCCTCACAACTTCTCTATCGTCAAAATGGTGCTTTACCCCCTTGATCTCTTGGTAATCTTCATCACCTTTACCCAATATAAGCAACGCCTCACCCTCTTTAAGTTCTTCTATGGCATTTTTAATAGCCTCTTTTCTATCAACAAATACCCTTACATTCTCTTTGCCCAAAAGTCCACTTAGTATCTCATCGATAATAACTTGTGGCTCTTCATCCCTTGGATTGTCACTAGTTACATATATCTTCGTAGCAAATCTCCCTGCGATTGCACCCATTCGTGGGCGTTTTTGCCTATCACGGTTGCCACCTGCACCAAAGACGACACTAAGCGTTTTATCTTTCATACTTTGCAGTACTTGCAACATCCCATCATCTGTATGGGCAAAATCGACTATCACAAGTGGCTCTTTGCTTACAACCTCCATTCGACCCGCTACTCCACCAAAATTATCTAGAGCATCGCATATCTCTTGCAGTGGTTTTTGTGTCAACATCGACACTGCACCAACACCTGCTAGTAGATTGTATAAGTTAAAAAGCCCTACCATAGGTGAGCTAAAAGTCGCTTCTTCCTCGAGATATTTAATAAGCCCATGGATACCGCCATTTAGAGAAAAGGCTTGGACTTTGTAAGTTGCCATATTGTCAACACCATAGCTTTTTGCATTTGTTGGATTGTATGTGATATGGGCTAAATCATCTTTATTGAGTAGTTTTGGACTATCATCAGCAAAAAATATAGACTTAACCCTGCGGTATTCTTCTATAGTTTTGTGATAATCTAAATGATCAGCAGTGACATTTGTGTGAACCTTAAGGGCAAATGTTATCCCTTCTATCCGTTTTTGGTCAATTGCATGGGAGCTTACTTCCATGATGAAACAATCACACCCCTTAGCGAGTGCTTGTTTCATGTGCAAAAGAGTTTCAAGCACAGATGGAGTTGTCATAGACTTCTCCTCTAGCCTCTCTTCATTTGCAAAAAATCCTCTAGTACCTTGTAAGGCTGGTTTTCTGCCTAGATCCAACATAAGCGAATAGATAATAGCCGTAACAGTAGTCTTCCCATTGGTGCCTGTCACCCCAACTACATCTAGTGCTTCAAGCCCCCATGAAGAGACCAATTGTGATGGAGTAATGACAACTGGCTTTTTTGGGAGAGCTTCATAGTAGCGTTTGTTTTGGCTAGTTAGTAGAAAAATACTCTTATCATCAAGTGATTTTGTATCATCTGTCAATGAAGAAAAATCTCCATAGTCAAAATCTATTTTCAAGCCTCATCCTTGTCTAAAAGAGAGTACAAAGAGAGGATTTTTTG
>DSAK01000031.1 GCA_011372825.1 Campylobacterota bacterium
ATCTTATCACTAGGGGATTGTTTGTATAACAAATCAAGAAGTCTTGCTGCTTTTTCAGGCTCGTCAACATAAAGCCAGCTATTAGCTCCTATCTCAATATCCAAGGGGGATTGCGATTTGCTCATGAGTAGTTCTATCTGCTCTTTTGCCAAATCAAAATCTTTTTGCGTAAGATACAACGATAACAATAGCCTAATTCCCTCTAGATCAGAGGGATTTTGCTTATTCCATCTATGAAGCTCCTCTATGGCTTGGGCTAAATGTTTCTCCAAAACAAGTGCAAGTTCTATCTTCCTAAAGAGATATGCTTTTGCTCCCGTTTGCCTATAAAGCTTTTTGAATATTTCATAACTCTCTTGATGTTCTAATCGTTCTTCATGCCACAGAGCACGCATGATAAGCTCATCATGAGTTGGCTCTTTTGGTTTAGCCCAAGAAAACCTACCATAGCTCATAGTGACGAGTAAAAAAACTACCATTACTATCCGCATGATACTACCCCTGGACATTCATTTTTGACTTCATCTTCACTATTTTTAAACTGTTCCCAAAATGGAAAAGTACGACACTGCTTAGGTCTTACTTTATAAATCTTACATCGATTTAGGTTTTCATCAAAAAATATACAAGCAACATCGTCTTCTGAGAGCACTTTTTCTATGAGCGAATACCTGTGTCCAACTTTTTTGAGATATATTTTAGCAAATTCCTCGACCTCTAGAGATAAAAAATCTGCAATAGTTGCAATAGTTGCATAATCAACCCAGATATATCCACTCTCCCCTCTACAGCAGTGCCCACCACACTCTAAACATTTAGATGAATCAAAACAGTACTTGTATCCCTCTTGCTTTAGCATACTATCTCTCCCCTTTTATACTATGCAAAGATGCAAATCTAAAAGCACGCTTTGCATCATCACTATACTCACCATCAGAATCAAAAACGACAAATGGAGGTGCAATTTTTGTGCTTGATTTTCCGTTATGCCTACATGATAGGAGTACCAATTTGGACTCTTTGGCTATCTTTGAGTGGACAAACTCAATCTCCTCTACTCTTAAGTGATATTTCTCTAAAATACAAATGATATGACCGATTTGCTTAGCATCATAACACAGATAAAATCTCCCTTGAGGGGTTAGGGTATGATGTACTCTATAACACAACTCCTCAAAAGGCATTGCACTAGCATATCTTGCCAAACTTAATGTTGGCTCCTTGCTTTTTAGTGCTCCATCGCAATAAAATGGTGGATTAGAGACAATCACATCATACTTGCACTCAAACTCCATCTTCACAAAATCCCCCTCATAAACTTCAACCTCTATATCATGGATAGCATAATTGTGTCTTGCGTATTGGATCATATGGGGCTGTATATCTACTATAGAGGGGGTTAGGTTAAATTCACGACTCAAAACAAGCCCTATCACTCCAACACCACAACCAACATCAAGGATACGACCTTTGGGTGAAAAACGGGATATAAACCAAATCAAAAAGATAGAATCGCTATTGTAACAATATCCATTAGGAGATTGATAAATCAACACTTCAAGTCAACCTTTTTTATTGAATTTTACAACAAAATGTGTATAATCGCGTTTATGAATCGACAAAAAGACTCTAGACTCACACCTCCATCGACAGATTTCTCGATGCTTGACTACCCATGCTCGTATCTACCAGAAAAAATGGTACGAATGCATTACAAGTATATTATCAAACCAAATCAAACTTTTGCAACAGCAGTGATTCAAAGGGGATGGAGACGATTTGGCAGATACTACTTTTATCCTATATGCAATGGGTGTAACGAGTGTAAGAGTCTTAGAATTGATGTCAAAAAATTCACCCCTTCCAAAAGTCAAAAAAAAGCTATCAAAAGAAATAGTCAAACCAAAATCGTGATCCAAGCCCCCACGCTAACCACCCAACACATAGACCTCTACAACAAATACCATGCCCATAAACAAAACACAGATGGTTGGAGATATCGCCCCATATCTCACCGTGAGTATTATGAAAATTTTGTTGAAGGGGCTGAAAATTTTGGCAAAGAGGTACTCTACTTCCATGAAGAAAAACTCATAGGTGTTGACCTCATCGATATACTCCACGATGGTATAAGCTCTATTTATTGCTACTACGATCCATCTTATGCAAGAAATTCGATTGGTACATACTCACTACTTTATCAAATAGCTCTTGCTAGACAACTCAGACTTCCGTGGATTTATCTAGGCTATTGGGTCGAAGGGTGTAAATCTTTTGCTTACAAGAAAAACTTCCAGCCTCTAGAGATACTAGATGGCTTCCCTTCAATTGACAATGAAGCAGTGTGGCAAGAGGGTTAAAATCTCTTATCGAAACTGAAAAATACCCTACTCTTATCAAAAGCAAATATATTGATATTACTCTTTACTTTGGTATGCTCAAGATTGAGCTTTGGCATCACACCTTTAAAATGCCAATCCCTTTTCCATAGCGTAAGACTCTGGATATATTCGCTATCTTTACGCTGTTTGCCAAATAAATTGGGTGCATCTTCGTACTCTTTTTTCGCATAATAGGTGCTAAACTTAGTAGAAATTTTGCCAAATCGAAAATCATTTGCCACCCCTAAACGCACCCCTAATCTATCAAATGATTCACTCATCTCTTCTGTATGATTTGTATAGATATCAAATCCACCAAAAAACATTGTTGTTGCTACTGGGGCATAGGAGAGTCCAAGCGAACCAAACATATACCATCCATCGAGAAATTTTCGCTTATCATAGCTATTTTTTGCCATTTCTATAGTGGTTGAAGTCTGAAATTTGCGACTCCATTGATAAAAGTTTTGCAGACTCAGACCCCATGTCTTGCTATATGGACTATTGCCAAAAAATCTCTTTTGCACAAATGGCACAAGGGCATACCTCTTGATAGCATCTTGCCATTGATACCCCAAAGATAGTCGTACCAAAAGATCGTTATACTCACTATACTC
>DSAK01000063.1 GCA_011372825.1 Campylobacterota bacterium
ATATTCATCATTTTCAATCCTAGCAATTCCAGCAATCCCAACCTCAGAAGAATCTACCCTAACGTGTTTTCCACCAACATGAAAAACACCCAAAGAAGAACCATCCCATGTTTCACCACCTGAGTCACCTATATTGATAACTTTTGGCGCATCATTACTTGGCGAAGATAAAGGAACTTTTTCATCATCATTGGGTACAACATTGTTACTTTGTGCAGGGACTTGCAAACTACTAGTTTTGCTATCATCGGTAGCTTTAGGTGCAGTTGAAAATGTACTAGCTTTATCAGCATCGGCAGCTGTAGGCAAGGTTGATGGTGTTGTATTGCTATTTGATGGAGCAGCTGGTGTACTAGGGGATGGTGAACTACCACCTCCACCACCACACGCAGTAAATGCTATAGCTATCATAGATATACAAATTAATTGTCCAAACTTATTCATCTAATTTTCCTTTGATACATTGGGTAAATTAATTATACATACTTCAGTTTAATTAAAATTTATCAAAAGAAAATTGCATCACAAATACAATATATAAACTTTTCAAATGAAAAATGAGCTAATTTTAATCTCAAAATTATTTTTTATTTGCTTTTCTTATCCAATTCCAAAAGAGCCTATCTGGATGAATACGGCTATCGATTTCTTTGCCATAAACTATATGATTTGCCAACTCATTAGCTACATATGGGGCAAACACAAATCCCCTTGCACCTAGGGCATTGAGGACAAATAAATTTTCGTGATACACTAAGGGGTATTTTCTCCCATTGAGAATATTGGGACACTTCAACATAGCCTCTACATCTATGATATTGCCGGCAACTGGTGTATAGTCTCGATTGGATGCCCTCATACCACAAAATACTCTACTAAGTTTAAAATCACTCGTATCTACAAGCTTTGAAGCTTTTGCCAAAAGCTGATTTACTTCTATTTCATCGCATGGCTTTGGTGTTTTTACTTTACGCTCATGTGTTGCCCCTATTTTGACAAAGCCCTCCATATTGGTTGAGATAGATATATTTTGATGTAAAGAGATATCAAGTAGTAATGACGATCTAAAATCAGCCCTATTGCCCCAAATGCCTTCTACACTCATATATCGCATATCTACCAAATCATTCTCAAATCCAGTAGCTAAAATCAAATTTGTTGCTTTTTTGTCTCCTATCTCCCAAAGATTATTTTGTTTGGTGATAGTATCGACATGGAGTCTTAAAAAATCGATACCAAAAATCATCGCATGGCACAATCCTTTGGGGTCGCAAATGCCAGCTTGTGGGAAGAAAACACTATCAAAAGGAGAATTGATGTGATGTGATGCGAGATTGGCAACGCTTCGGATATCGTGCTTTATAGTATGAAATTTGGCATAATGGGCAAATTTGAGTGCATCATTGGCATCTTTTGGGATTCTAGCTACACCTGTTGGATGATAAAATTGCGAAAAATTTTTAGTATACAAATCATACACAAACCTAAAAGCTTCATCGCTGAGTTGTTTTAGTGGCAAATCGATGCCTACTTTTGGAGATATAAATGCACCAGCAGCACCACTGCCACCACTTGCAATCCCTTTTTTATCAACTAAAAGAACTTTTTGATTTTTTTGTTTTAAAAAATAGGCAACACTACAGCCAGCAATCCCTGCTCCTATGACTATAGTGTCGTACACCATTAGATTGTTATCTCTTTTATATCGGCGATATCTTTGAAGCTATTGTAAATCTGACCTATCGTTGCTAGTCTATTGGATTTCAAAGAGAGATCGTCGCTATTTACCATAACTTTGTCAAAATAGCTATCAAGCAAATCTTTCAAAGAAAAAAGTGCTTTTAGATTATCTTCATAGCTATCATAACTTTTTGAAGTTATCTCTTGGAATTTTGCATAAAGCTCTACCTCTTCACCTTGCTCAAACTTACTCTTATCAACATCAAAGTTAGTTACATCTTTTGATATATTTGCCACCCTTTTAAAAGTGATAGAGATATCTTTGAAGTCGCTTCCACTAACAACACTATTGAGTGCTTGACATTTTTTAAATATCTTGACTATATCTCTTTCGTTTGAGCTTAAAACTGCATTGATGATCGAAGGATTCATATCTATACTTTTTGAAATTCTCTCTAGCATAAATGCTTTTAATTGTTCCAAATCAAACTCTTTATACCCGCTTGAGAGCCCATATATCATCTCATCTATATCAAAAGGCAAATCAAACTCCAAAACGATTCTAACTATACCATTGACTGCACGACGCAATGCAAATGGATCTTTGGAGCCTGTTGGGATTTTACCCACACTAAATAGACCCATGAGAGTGTCAAGCTTGTTAGACATAGCAACAATCGCACCAAAGATACTGCTAGGAAGCTCTGCCCCCTCACCTACTGGCATATACTGCTCTTTAATAGCAAGAGCGATATCGCTATCGATATTTAGTGCTTTTGCATAGTAGTACCCCATCACCCCTTGAAGCTCTGTAAACTCATATACCATTTCGCTTGTCAAATCAGCTTTTGCTAGTCTGATAGCTTGGATTATTTTTGTGCAATCGACACCAAATTTTTCGGCTAAATATGCCCCTATTTTCTCTTCTCTATCAATCTTCTCTTTGAGTGTCCCTAAACCATCCATAAATTGTATAAGCTCAAGCCCATCAGTTTTAAGCCCTCTTTTTAGGTCGTTTTGATAAAAGAACATAGCATCACTTAGCCTTGGTTTTAGTACCCTTTCGTTCCCCTCTATGACCTTGGTATAGTCATCGGTTAAGGCATTACTAACGACGACAAAATGATTTGACAGTGCATATTCGTTGATGGAGTGATTTGACAGTGCATATTCGTTGATCGCAGGTTTGAAAACAGGAAAGTATCTTTGATTTTCCTTCATTGATGTGATGATAACTTCAGATGGAAGCTCCAAAAAAGAGTTATCAAAACTACCCAAAAGTGCTTTTGGATTTTCTGTAAT
>DSAK01000118.1 GCA_011372825.1 Campylobacterota bacterium
GCTCTTTTTGTGCTTGCAAGGTACGAGGAGAAGAAAGAGCCTTGAATTCATAAGGTCGGTTTTGTTTTTAAAGATATATCTTTATCAAACTATCCAATCAAACGACAAAAAATAACTATTAATCATCTCTTTTTTTACATAAAATGTTTTCATGAAAAAAATAATCATTATATTTATGCTCTTATTTTCGCTCAATGCTTCTGCATTAGAGCCTGTGGCATTTGTAGATATGCAAAAGTTTAGCGGGCTTTGGTATGAGATTGCTCGTACTTACAACTCTTATCAAGAAAAGTGTGTCGGCTCGAGCGTGGAGTACAAACTTGTCAATCCCTTCAAGTATGAAGTGGCAAATCGCTGTTTTGATACTGTAATAGGTGGTAAACTCATAGAGTACAATGGCACAGCCAAGCCAACAAAAGGGGATAACCTCGCATCTATAGATATGACTTACTATAGGATTTTTACCAAAACCTATCATATATATTATCTCTCTGAAGATTACAGCTATGTGCTCTTTGCTGATAAAGATTTTAAACAACTCTGGATTATGTCGCGTAAGCCAACGATGCCAAAAGAGATACTTGATGAAATTCTCTCACTACTTCGTGGTGTGATGAATGTTGATGAACTTATATATACTCCACAAGATAAGGAGGGCAGATACAAATGAAAATGGCAGTAATCGGAGCAGGAATCAGCGGGCTTGGCAGTGCTTATCTGCTCAGTAAAAAATATGAGGTAGATTTGTATGAAAAAGAGCCACGTTTGGGTGGACATGCTCGTACGACCATGGTGCAAGAAGAGAGCAGAGAGTTTGGTGTAGACACAGGCTTTTTGGTCTTTAACCACGAGACATATCCACTCCTTACTAAACTCTTTAAGGAGCTTGATGTGGCTATCGAGTACTCCGATATGAGCTTTGGGTTTTGGGATAAAACAAAAAATATTGCCTACAATGCTCAGACTCTAAGAGGGCTATTTTTTCAGAAAAAAAATCTTTTCTTGCCCTCTCACTATGCGATGATTTTTGACATCATCCGTTTTAACAAAAAAGCAAACCATGATGTAGACAACAACACGCAAGATTTAGACAAAACACTTGGCGAGTACATTGCTGATTTTGGTGAGGCGTTTAGGGAGCGATACATCTTGCCAATGGGTGCGGCTATATGGTCTACACCAAGTGATGCGATGCATGATTTTCCTGCACGCACTTTTTTGCAGTTTTTTAAAAACCACGGCCTTTTGGGAGTCAATACCCATCATAGGTGGCTTACTGTAAGTGGAGGCTCAAAAAACTATGTTGACAAGATAAAAGAGCATATAAGCGGTGAGATATTTTTGGGTGCTACTATCAAGAGTGTCTTACGAGATGAGAGTGGGGTAGAGCTTCTTTTTGAATCAAGCAAGACAAAACGCTATGACAAAGTTATCTTTGCTACGCATGCTCCGCAAACTCTAGATCTTTTAGCCGATGCAACTAAGCAAGAGCGAGAGATTTTAGGAGCGTTTGCTTACAAGCAAAACGATGCACTTTTGCATAATGACACATCAGCTCTTTATCCAGATAGAAAAATTTATGCCGCATGGAACTATAAAAATACTGGAGGCTCAAATGCAGTCACACTCTCATACTGGATAAATCGCTTGCAAAACTTAAAAAGTAAAAAAGAGTACTTTGTCTCACTAAATGAGATAGAGTCTTTAGGGAGTGTCATCGAGCGTATTAGCTACGAGCATCCCCAATTTACCGACAAAGCAATAGCTGCGCAGGCAAAAAGAGCAGTTATAAATGGAAAAAATCATAGCTATTTTGCCGGAGCTTATTGGCGTTATGGGTTTCATGAGGATGGGCTTTGGAGTGCCAACACTATCGCAAAAGAATTTGGGTGTGAGCTATGAGCCATTTACTATATGAGGGAGAGGTTTGTCATAAGCGCTTAATTCCAAAGGTGCATGAGTTTACCTACCCTTTTTATCTTTTAGATATCGATTTGGAAGATATGGCTTCTCTTGATTCAAAACTACTGCGTTTTAATCCTCGTGATCATTTTGGAAAAAGTGATGATTTTTTAAAAAATGTAGAGGAGCTCTTAGAGAAATTTGATATAGTGCAAGAGAGTGTGGCAACTATGCGTTTTTTGACACTTCCTCGAATGTTTAACTTTGTTTTTAATCCAATTAGTATTTTGGTGCTGTTTAATAAAAACAAAATGCCAACACAGATGCTAGTAGAGGTACACAACTATAATGGTGGAAGAGTGGTTTATCCTGTAAAACTCATTCACAAAAGTGGAACAAAGTACTGTGGGAGTGTTTTAAAAGATATGCATGTCTCTCCTTTTCTAAAACGTGATGGGGTTTATAAGTTTGTACTAAACTACACAAAAGAGCATCTAAACCTCTCTATTACTCTTTTTGAGGAGAACGAAAAAACACTCACAGCCTCACTCAAAACTGCTTCGCACTCTTACACTATACAGAGTGCAAGAGCGATATTTTTTCGCCATCTTTTTTTGACGTTTCGTGTGGTGACTCGAACACTTTGGCAGGCACTTAAGCTGCGTTTAAAGGGGTTAGAGTTTTTTAGCCCAACACCACAAGATCAAATAAGGAGGTACTAAAACTTGAAGAGACTATGGCTAAAAATGGGAAAGCGCTTTTTGCAAAAGATAGAGCATGGGAGCCTTGATGTGTGTTTCCCTGATGGTAAACAAGAGAGTTATGGGGATGAAAAAGAGCCGCGAGCAAGTCTAGAGATTCACTCTGCAAATTTTTTTCGCAGGTTAGCCTTTTATGGAGATATAGGTTTTGCAGAGAGCTATATGGATGGGGAGTTTGATACACCAAACCTTACAAAACTTATAGAACTTGCCCTTTTAAACTCACACCGTCTTGGTACAAAAAGTGAAGATTACAAAAAAAATCTTTTGGCAAATCTTTTTCCTTTTAGCAACCGAATCAAACACGTAC
>DSAK01000059.1 GCA_011372825.1 Campylobacterota bacterium
AGGATCCGTCACCCCTTTGAGATTGTCTAAAAACTCCTCTTTGGCATCTATGGTGATAAGATTCATATCGAGCATCTTGAACATATTTTGCACCTGCAAAGCTTCATCTTTGCGAAGAAGACCGTGGTCAACAAAAACACATACAAGTTGCTCTTTTGGGAGAGCTTCATGCAAAAGTGCTGCAACAACCGAACTATCAACTCCACCACTCACTCCACAGAGTACTTTTTTGTCCCCTACTTGTTTTTGAATATCTGCGATTTTCTCTTTTGCAAAGCTTCCCATATTCCATGTGCTCTCACATCCACAGATATGTTTTGCAAAATTTTTCAAAAGCTTTACACCCTCTACTGTGTGATGAACCTCTGGATGAAACTGAAATGCATATATATTTTTAGACTCATTTGATATTGCTGCGTATGGGGAGTTTTCGCTATCTCCTATCACCTTAAATCCTTGAGGGATTACAGCTACTTTATCCCCATGACTCATCCAAACAATGCTATTATTTTCAACATCTTTAAAAATTGGAGATTGCTCTACTATATTGAGCTTTGCTTTTCCATATTCGTGATGATCAGCTGCTACTACTTCTCCGCCAAAGTGTTGAGTAATGAGCTGCATCCCGTAACAAATACCAAGGATTGGAAGCCCTAAATCCCAAATCCCTTCATCTGGCTTGTAGGCATCTTTGGCGTATACGCTTGCTGGTCCTCCTGAGAGTATTATCCCTTGAGGTTTTTTCGCTTTTATATCCTCAAGACTCTCTCTAAATGGGACAACCTCACAATAAAATCCACTCTCCCTAAGTTTTCTAGCGATTAACTGGGTGTACTGTGAGCCAAAATCTAGTATAAGTAATGGTACTGTTTTCATCAAAAATTCCTGATATGTTAAATTATAAAAACCAAACGCCAAGCGAAACCATATAGCCAACCAAAATCATCCGAGTCTATCTCATGCAAGTACACTCCCCTGAGTCTTTCTGTCACTCCACTCTAATTGTTGAACCAAAACTAAAAATCACAAAGCTCGCTGTCCCTTGCCATATCCAAGTCAAATCAGACTGCTTGTCCACAACCTGTCGCTTGCTTCTATGATACCTCAGATTCGAACTCTTCATCTTTTATGTAATGTGAGCCTAACGACTCTTTACGAGCAATAGCAGCATCTACAATAGCAGAAGCGGTATTGAGTCTGAGTTGCAACAATCTACCTATTTCACGATTTTTCATGTCATAGATAAAATTTCTAGCATGGTGCAAACCTTTTGTTGTACGGATGATGCCTATCTCATCCCACATGATTTGACGCAACTTGTGCTTATAGACCTTGTCGTTCTCTTTATGCAAAATATTACCGTAATCTTTATCAAATTTTGGTATCGATCCCTGAAAACTCTCTTGCCCTAAAAGATGCAGCGCAGCTCTCCTTGCAAACACTAACCCCTCAAGGAGCGAATTTGAAGCTAGTCTATTAGCTCCATGTACCCCTGTTCTAGCAGCTTCACCAATCACATAAAGCCCCTTCATCCCAGGGATAACTCCATGCGAATTGCAAGCAATACCACCATTTGCATAGTGAAATGCTGGTGAAATTGGGACTCTATCTTTTGGAAAATCATAACCGAATGCCCCAAAAGTACGGGTGATATTTGGAAATCTCTCACGGAACCATTTAGCTTCAAACATACTAAAATCGAGATAAACCTCTTTGTTAGTGCGTCTTTTATAATCAAATATACCTCTAGCAACGATATCCCTACTAGCTAGCTCTCCACGCTCATCATACTCAAACAAAAAGCGGTATCCATCATCATCAACCACCGCTGCTCCTTCACCTCTAAGCGCTTCGGTTAGGAGTAGTTTTCTAGCAAAAGGGGTTTTTACAAAAACAGTAGGATGAAACTGCATAAATTCCATATCTTCGAGCAAAATCCCTTTTTCGACACAGATGCCATGAATATCAGCACTCACCGTGCGTGAATTGGTATTGTAAGCATAGAGTGAGCCAATCCCTCCAGAAGCAATTATCACATGATTGGCATAGAGTGTTGTTGGCTGATAATTTACAGTAGCTTTTACCCCATAACATCTACCATCTTCGATGAGCAAATCATAAACTAGCATATTTTGTTCTAAATGGTGGGGGTTTTTTTCCATAAGAAAATGGTGCAAATGCCGCCCCGTTGCATCACCTCCTGCGTGAATAATCCTAGCAGTTGAATGTGCCGCTTCTTTTGTGTAGAGCAGATTTCCTTTTGTGTCGGTATCAAATATCATCCCTTTATCGATTATATCTGCTGTTACCTCAAGTGATGACTCCGAGAGGATTTCGACTACTTTTTCAAGATTGTGGTATGAACCAGCTGCGATTGTATCTGAAACATGCAAGGCTATATCATTTTCATCTAATGCCTTGACCATTCCACCTTGCGCATAAAAAGTATTGCACTCCCATGGGATATCTTTGCATAAAACAAGCACTTTTTTGCTTTTGGGGATATTGAGCGCAGCATACAATCCAGCAATTCCAGCACCAACGATAATCACATCATACTTTTGCACCTAAGCTCCTTTGGTAACCTGCTTTTCTGGGGTATACTCAGGTGGAGTTTTATATCCACACCCAACCAAAAATATACAGCAAAAAAATGCTATAATCATACCATGAAAAATTCTCATTCTATCGTCTCCAATCTTTCTCGTCAATATGCTTGGCAACCTTTAAGGCGACATATCTGTTATCGTAATTTTATAGGGCTTCTTACAAAACGGCTCAAAGAATCGATTGCATTTATTTACATCAAAAATGATACCCTTTTTGTAGCCGTAAAGCATCCTGGACTCAAAATGGAAATTGATTGTAATAAAGATTTACTAAAAAGCATATTAACTTCTTTTTCGCAAATGGCTCCAGAGTGCGATATCCCTATAGTAAAAAAAGTAGTTGCTTTTCACACA
>DSAK01000116.1 GCA_011372825.1 Campylobacterota bacterium
AGCCTTTAGAGATATCTTGATATCTTCAAAGCCTAAGTCTTCCAAAAATTTTATATTATAATCGGCACTTGCTACCATCCCTTTGGCGGTTGCACCATACTTATTTTCAAACTCTTTTTCAAGTGAACCTGCATTGACCCCGATACGTATAGGAAGCGCTCTCTCTTTGCACGCTTTTACTATCTCTTTGATTCTGTTTTTTTCGCCAATATTGCCTGGATTAAAACGGATTCCATCTACCCATTTTGCAGCTTCAAGTGCTAGACGGTAATTGAAATGGATATCGGCAATGATAGGCAATGAGGTTTGTTCTTTTATCTCTTTTAGAGCAAGTGCATCTTCCATATGTGGCACTGCGACACGGACTATATCAGCTCCTGCAAAATGTAGTCGATTAATCTGCTCTATAGTTGTTTGGACATCAGCTGTTTGGCTGTATGTCATAGATTGGACACTAATAGGAGCATCTCCACCAATAGCAACAGAGCCAACAAAAATTTTTTTCGTAGGATATCGTTCTTGCATCATCGCCTCATATGTATGTGATTGGGAGATTGTAGCACAATATAATTCAAAAATACCACTCTTACAGCATTGTTTGGATACAATTTTTATAAAATCGCTTGGGGGTTTAGAGGTGGAAATATTGTACAATCTCAATATCGAAAGGGCAGTCCTTTCTGCGATTATATTTGATGCTGAAATATACGAAGAGGTTGCTAGCAAGTTAGAACCAAAAGATTTCTATCTCCCTTTTCATGCACATCTCTTTGTTGTTATGGAGGAGTTACAAAAAGAGGATAAGCCATTAGCAGAGGAGTTTTTGGTATCAAAACTCAAAGCTTTAGGGAAGTTTGATGAAACTGCTATGGTTGATATACTCTCTGCAAATCCTATAACCAATATCGAGGCATACATTGCTGAAATCAAAGCAAAATCGGCAAAACGCTCTTTGGTTGCTCTAGCTACTGAGATAAGAAAAGTGACTATAGAAGATGACTTGCCTTCTGATGAGGTGATGGATATGGTAGAGCAAAAGCTTTATCAAATCACTCAAGAGAGCTTAGGAGATGAGTTTCGCACCTCAAAAGAGATTGCAGATTCTATGACAAAAGAGATTTTAAGACTCAAGGAATTGGGCAACAGTAGGCTCATAGGAACTGATACAGGTTTTTATAATCTCAACGAAAAAACAAGCGGATTTGGAAAAGGGGATTTGATCATCATAGCTGCGCGTCCTGCTATGGGAAAAACCGCTTTAGTTCTCAATATGGCCCTTAAGGCCTTAGAGAGGGGAGAGGGGGTTGCGTTTTTCTCCCTTGAGATGCCAGCAGAGCAACTCATGCTTAGGATGCTATCGGCAAAGACAGGAATACCTCTGCAATCACTCCGTATAGGGAATCTCGTGGATGAAGAGTGGACGCGAATGGCAGAAGCGACTCAAGAGATAGAGAAAACAAAATTTTTTGTAGATGATAGTGGTTATGCAACTATCCATCATGTCAGAAGTAAACTCCGCAAAACAAAAGCCCAACATCCTGAGATATCTCTAGCAATCATAGACTATTTGCAACTTATGAGTGGAGAAGGTGGCAGAGGAGAGGGGCGACAACAAGAGATTTCAGAAATCTCAAGGGGTCTTAAGCAACTTGCAAGGGAGCTTGAGATGCCAATTGTCGCACTCTCTCAGCTAAATCGTTCACTTGAGTCACGCGAAAACAAACGCCCTATGCTAAGCGATCTAAGAGAATCTGGAGCTATCGAGCAAGATGCCGATATCATACTTTTTGTTTACAGAGATGATGTTTATCGTGAAGCAAAAGAGAAAGAAAAAGAGATGAAAGCAAAAGCAGAGGGCAAGCCATATACTAGTAATTATGTAAGAAAAGTCGAAGAGGAGACAGAGCTAATCATAGGAAAACAGAGAAATGGTCCAACAGGGACGGTTGATTTGATTTTCCACAAAGAGTTTACACGATTTGTCGATAAACCAAAATTTGATATAGTTCGTGAGGCACAATATCAAGGGGAAACTAGCTTCAACCCTCCTGTTTGAGTATGAATAAGCCAGAGCTATTTGCCACTAAAAGTTCATTTTGGATAGTTTTTGGTGCCATTTTTCTCTTTTTTTCAATCCGTATTTTAAGTAGCTATCTTGAGTACCAAGAGTTTCTCTCTAAGCCTTTTTATTTTACCAATGCAACAGTACTAACACAAACAAAAAAGTTCAAAAATGGTAGACATTATGCACTTTTAAAACTAAAGACCCAAGATAATCTTCTATTTTACACAACTACCTTAGATACAAATATCGTCCAAAATACCCAAGTTCGAGCAAAGATTCTCATCGATGATAAAATCACATTTTGGCGATATTTGGGCACTTTTTTTGCAAAAACAAACTTAAGAGTATTGCAAACTACTAAACAAAATGGACTTTATGAGTTTCTCTCTCGTGAGATATCTCAAGCACACACCAATTCACAAATTGCTAATTTTTATCAAGCAATTTTCTTAGCAGCTCCTCTAGAAAGTGAGACTAGAGCAAGTGTTGCAAGACTTGGGGTGAGCCATTTGGTAGCACTTAGTGGGTTTCATCTAGGGATTTTATGGAGCGTTGTTTATGGTTTATTGATGCTTTTGTATCGACCATTGCAAGCCAATTATTTTCCATATAGAAATGGATTATTTGATGTCGGTATCGTAGCAATTGGCGCACTTGCGTGGTATGTTTGGTTTGTTGGATTTCCCCCTTCATTGGTTCGAGCTTTTGCAATGGTGCTTTGTAGCTGGATAGTGTTACTTATGGGGATGAGAATTGTTAGTTTTTCATTTTTGGCTTTAGTTGTTGTGTTGCTTTTGGCTCTAATGCCCACACTTGTTGTATCTTTGTCTTTTTGGTTTTCAGTTGCTGGGGTATTTTATATATTTTTACTGCTACACTGGA
>DSAK01000036.1 GCA_011372825.1 Campylobacterota bacterium
ATGATACAAGATACCAAAGCGACCTATGTGAGTGCAGAGTGTAGTGCTTGTAGGATGCAACTAAGTGAAGCGCTTAGTGATGCAAAAGTTGAAACTATATTTAAAAATCCTCTAGAGCTTATCGCTGAAGCTCTTCGTAGATAATAGCTCTTATGTCAATGTCAAAATGGTTCTTACCATTGGCATACTCATACTTAAGAGTTAGATTCATTTTTTGTAAAATATTATCTACGATATAAAGCCCCAATCCAAACCCGCTACTTCGTTTCTCTTCTTGAGAAAAAGGCTCAGTATAAAAAGAGAGCGGATGCTTGAGTGGTTCGCCTAAAGAAGATACCCTAAGTACACCATCTTCAAATTGGAGTGAAACTTTTTTGTTTTTACTATATTTTATCCCATTATCCAAAAGATTTTTGATAGCCAAAGCTAAGAGTTTTACATCTGCTCTAAGATTTATATCATACTTAGTAAGCTCCACCTTGGACCTCTCAACCATTAGAAGATCTTGGGCTTTTTTAAGCACCTCTTGAAGTGTAGTTTCTTGTAGAAATGGGGTGAAATTTTGTGTCGTAACCCTCTCAACTTGAGCTAATTCGCTAATAAGCTCATTCATCCTCTCAAATGCACGAATTAAAATATTTTTTGTCACTTCATCATCTATCGCCTCAACAGCAATTCTCCCTTTTGTGATAGGAGTTTTTAACTCATGCATTATATTGCGCATAAAAAGATTTTTAGAAGCTATGAGTTGATTGATATGCACAATTGCCTCATCAAAACTTCGCGCTATCTTCCCAATCTCATCTTCGTATGGATAGCTTAGCTTGATATTTGTATCTCCATTTGCAAATTGTTGAATCTTTTTGTGGAGTCGTCTTAATGGGTATAATTTGAGGAGTATCGCAAAATAAAGTAAAAAGAGTAAAAGAACCAAAAAAATACCAATTCCTAATGCAATCTCAAAAGTATAATTTGGAGGCCTATCGTCTTGTAGCATTAGATTGTAACCTAATCTCTGTACATAGATATAATGCCCTTTTGGGGTTTGAAAAACTCGCACCATTCCAAACATAGATTGCCCAGCAAAGATAGTCTTTCCTTGATCTTCTATCTCTTTTTTTGCCCTCTCCATAGGGACAGGTTTGACAGAAAAGTCGTTATAAAATTGCTCAAGTTGCTCTTCGGATGGATTGAGTTGGACATTAGATAAAAATGCATCTGCTATAAGTTTGTAATGATTGATTTCATCTAGCTTATGCCTCTCTTTGTTCCATGAGAGGAAGAAAAAAATAGTAGCAACTAAGATCCCGATTGCCAAAGAAAAAAGCAAATGGATAAAAGTGCTAACTGAGAGATTTTTCATGCATCAACCAACATATACCCAATCCCACGAATAGGTTTAATGTAGCTTCTAGTGCTATCGATTTTTGCAATTTTCTGTCGAATACGCGAAACTATAACATCGATATTTTTAACCGAACTATCATCATCTATATGTTCGCTCTCATACAGGAGTTGCTCTCTAGATACTGACCCATTTTTGTACTCTATAAGCATAGATAGCACATCATATTCAGCAGCAGTTAAATCCAACATCTCATTTTTAAACAAGATAGTGTGTGATGCTCTATTGGAAACAAAAGCTGGTGGATTTGGTTTTGCATGGTCTTGGTCGGGGTGAATCCGACGCAATATAGTTTTAATCCGCGTTACCAATTCTCTAGGGTCATATGGTTTTGGCATATAATCATCAGCACCCCTCTCTAGCCCTATAACCTTGTCGGTTATATCATCGCGGGCTGATGAGATGATGATAGGGATATTGGATATTTTTCGTATCTTTGGGATAACCTCAAGCCCATCCATCCCTGGTAGCGTAAGATCTAGTATAATCAAGTCAAATTGATGTTGATTTAGAAGCGATAGACCAATGTATGGATCTTCAGCTCCCACAACCTCCATATCATGTTTAGTGAGATAATTGGTCAAAATCAACGCAAGCTCTGAGTCGTCTTCTATAAGTAATATCCGAATTATGGCAACTCCTTTGTGCTTCAACTAACAACTATGAGGATGATTGCACCACCACGACTCAAATAGACCCTTTTTGGTTTTTTTGGAGCCAATGCTTGTCTTAAATCCTGCAATGAGGTGATGCTTTTATTCTCTACTTGTATGATAACATCTCCAGCTTGAAGACCATCTTTTTGAGCTTGAGAATTTGGCTTCACTTGCACTACTGCTACACCCTTAGTGTCAGGACGCAACCTAAGCTCATTCCTAAGCTGTGGAGTCAATGTTGAGAGGGTAGCTCCTTGGAGTATTCTCTCATTGCTTGTAGCTTCTGCTAACTCATCTTGAGATCCCAATGTAAGTGAGATAGTCTCTTTTTTCTTGTTACGCTCAAGAGTGATTCGTATTGTTGATTTTGGCTCTTTTTCCCCTATTACCCTTTGAAGCGTAAGTGGAGAGTCTATAGGAGTCTTATCAACTTGGATAATCAAATCACCCCTTTGAATTCCAGCTTTATACGCCACACTATCTACTTGCACATTGGTTACAACTGCCCCTTTGGATTCTTTGTAAAGTGGTTTAAGTTCTGGCGTTAAAGAAGAGAGATTAACCCCTAAATATCCTCTACTTACTTTACCACTCTTGGCAAGTTGCGAGACTACATTTTGCATCATATCAACAGGGATACTAAAGCCTATACCATGATTGCCCCCAGATCGAGATAAAATCGCTGTATTGATACCTATCAACACCCCTCTACTATCAACCAAAGCTCCACCCGAATTGCCAGGATTTATGGAAGCATCTGTTTGGATGAAATTTTCATAACGATTGATACCAATTGCATTTTTGCCAACAGCAGAGATTATACCTTGAGTGACACTCTCCCCTACACCAAAAGGGTTGCCGATAGCAAAAACTATATCACCAACAC
>DSAK01000157.1 GCA_011372825.1 Campylobacterota bacterium
CTTCTGAC
This sequence comes from Campylobacterota bacterium, assembly GCA_011372825.1. Lineage (GTDB taxonomy): Bacteria > Campylobacterota > Campylobacteria > Campylobacterales > Sulfurovaceae > BN30871. The sequence continues at coordinate 9 of DSAK01000157.1, forward strand.
TCCTTACTTTCTAGCATGTCACCAGAAATAAAATGGGAAAATATCAAGACTATTGAAGCAAAAACTACTTTAGATTCAAATGGAATAAGTCTTAACTTAAAAGGTCTAGATATCGAAGGTGAGGTAGCCATTGATAAGGACGACAATATAAATGGTAGACTCGATTTTGCAAGTGCACTACTAAATGCACAAGGAACAACAAAGTCACTCCAACTTAGCTTAGATGTCTCTTCATTGGAAAATCTACAAATTGGGCTAGCTAACTGGTATAAACCACGAATCAATCTCCCAAAAGGTGGACTAAAAAGTGACATAGTATGGAATAGCGATACACCGAGCACTATAGCTCTCTTTTCTAATGAACTTTACATTGGAGAACAAAAAAAACCTATTGCCGATCTAAGAATGCAAATAACTCGTGATAAAAACATCTGGAACATTAACTCTTATGAGGCAACATATGACAACGAAAGGGTATTTTCCTCTAGACCTTCGGTAATCGAATTTGCCGATAACATATTAAGAGTGGAGAGCTTGTGGATAAATGACCAGATACAAATCCAAGGGACATATAATCTACAAAGTGCTCAAGGAAATTTTGCCGCCACTGCTAATCCCTTTGATATAAAAACTAAATGGATAAATATCAGTGGAAATCTCAATCTAGATGCACTACTAGATGGCAATGCAATAACTCTTTCGGGTACGATAGATATATCGTCTGGATCGATAGGGTACAACTTCGAACAAAAAACATTCCCCAATGATGAAGATATCATTATTCTCCAAGAGCAAAAAGTACCATCTCCTTTCTTTGAGAACCTTAATACATCACTCAAAATAAAGACCTCTTCCCCTATCAAATACTCCCAAGGGAGGGTATCATTAGATATCATTGCAAATTTAGGTATCGAAAAAGTACAACAATCTCCTATGATGATGGCAGGGATGATTACTATACCAAAAGGGGGGACATACTACTTTGAGAATAAGAAATTTACCCTTCAAGAAAGTTATATCTATTTTACAGGAGACCCAAACAAACCACAACTTGATATCAAAGCAAACTACATGTCACTCAATCACGAAATCAAAATAGCAATCACAGGTTCACCAAGTATGCCAAATATTACCTTTAGTTCAACTCCTAGACTCACAAGAGAACAAATCCTCTCAATACTACTTTTTGACTCAGAGAGCGGAGCTGATACCCATAGTAGTGAAGAGATGATGAAAATCATGGGTGGTGCTATAGCAAAATCTGCTTTAGCTGATGTGGGTATAGCAGTTGATCATCTAGTCCTTGGTGGAGATAGTGTAGAAGTTGGCAAAAAACTAACTGATAAAATCACAGTTATATATGTAGATGGTGCAATATCGGGTGTTAAAGTCAAATACAATCATTCAAGAACTGTCGAAGGGGTTGTTTCAGTGAGTCAAGAGTCAACAAGTGTCGATATTTTTTATAAAAAAGAGGTTGAGTCTCTAGGAGATATAATCTACTCTCCAAAACCTTAAGAGAGTCTATTTTTGAAATCTTCATAACTAAATTGACGAACTATATCGATAGTTCCATCAATTCGACGAATGGCTATATCGGGAAGCTTAATCCCATTAAAAGTAGTAGCCTTGACCATAGTGTAGTGCATCTGATCTTCGAAAATTATCCTATCACCTATCTTGAGGGGCTGGTCAAAACTATAATCCCCCATAATGTCTCCAGCAAGGCACGTATTCCCCCCTAAGCGATAAACATAAGGAGCACCATTGGGTTTTTTGGCTCCTCGAACTTCAGCACGATAAGGCATCAAAATAGTATCAGGCATATGCGCTTCTGCCGAAGTGTCCAAAATCGCTATACTCATGCCATTTTCGACGATATCCAACACAGTTGCATATAAGGCACCTGTTCGCCACCCTATCGCTTCTCCAGGTTCAAGATATACCTCCACCATTGGGTATCTTGCTTTGAAATTTTTCAAAAGTTTTATAAGTTTATCAACATCATAATCATCTCTTGCAATATGATGTCCACCACCAAAATTTATCCATTTCATTTGTGGTATAAAAGTACCGAAATTAGACTCAAAATGCTCAAGCACCCCCTCTAATGCATCGACATCTTCTTCGCAAAGTGCATGAAAATGCAACCCATCACATTGCTCAAGAATAGCCTCATCAAAATTTGCCTTTGTTGTTCCAAGTCGCGAATAGAGTCCACAGGGGTTATAGATCTCTTTTGGAGCCTTGGAAAACTCTGGATTTACCCTAAGACCTAGAGATATCTTTGGATTATACCCTTTTGCAAGAGAAGCAAAACGGTGAAATTGCGCAGGTGTATTAAAAACCATATGGTGGGAAATTTTAGCAATATCTTTTATCTCTTCTTCTTTAAAGGCAGGCGAATAGGTATGTATCTCTTTGGCAAACTCTTCATGAGCCAAAATTGCCTCATGCAATCCACTAGCACAACATCCATGAAGCACATCACGCATCATACCAAAGCTCTTCCAAAGTGCATACCCCTTCAAAGCCAGCAAAATCTTCACTTTGGCTTTATCTTGTATCTGTTTCATAATGGCAATGTTTTTACGCAAAAGAGACTCCTCAAGAAGCCAACATGGAGATGGGAGATCTTGGATATTTGTTATAGTTTTCATGAAGCGATTATAGCACCTACTATCTAGAAAGAGAAGTTTTCACCCAAATAATATTTGCGAACATGCTCATCATTGGCAATCTCTCCACTTGTCCCACTAGCTAACATTTCACCACTACGCATTACATAAGCTCTATCGCAGACCCCTAAAGTCTCTCTGACATTATGGTCAGTGATTAAAACACCCATATCCAAAGCGACCAATTGTCTAATAATATTTTGGATATCAAGTACAGCTATAGGGTCAACTCCGGCAAATGGCTCATCTAGTAGC
>DSAK01000159.1 GCA_011372825.1 Campylobacterota bacterium
TGATTGGTGCATAAATGTGTATGAAGAAAAAGGGCATTTTGATACAATCACTCGACCTTATTATGATGCAACTTTTCCAAATTGGTGGAGTGTGCAAGATGGACTTGAAGCATATGCAAAAAAAATAGCTTCTCTTTTATAAAAGACAATTTAACCCCATATCTATTATCATCATACAAATAAAAAAAGAAGAATGCAAGATGTAGCATCTTATCGAAACAGATGATTTTGAACTTGAAGCGATACTCTCAATCCTAATGGCATCGTTTTTAGAAAGGCTCTAATTGCCTTTATCATCTGTGGTTACTTTATTTTTAGGAGGAATCGGGGCAACATAACCGATAAGTAGCATAAGTGCACCCACAACCAAGAAAGAAACCACACGCTCTAGGGTACCGCTGTTGGAGAGCTCCACAAAAAAAAGTTTAAGAACCACAAACACAAGAAGTGCCATGCCCGACAACCAAAGCAGTCTATTTTTTATATACTTTGATAAGAACATAACACTCATTGCTAAGATACTCCATACAATCGAGATACCGGCTTGAAAATAAAAATTATGATAGAGCATATCAAACTCATAAGGTACATTTTGATAATAACTCATACTTCTAGCAAAAATTATCGAAATAAACACAACAAATAACAGGGCAAATCCACCCGCAATCCATCGAAGATTCTCTTCTAGTAGTATTTTATTTTTATATATCCATAGCCCTATAGCTATTATACCTACACTTTGAATGACATCCAAAGGATTAAATAAGGGAAGATAAAAAGAGACAGAGATAAAATCTTTGATAAAAAAGCTACCAATCTCCCAAAATAAAAGAACAACCAATATCCCACCAACACCCATAAAGCGGTAAATTTCTTGATATTTTTTAAATCTTTGCGGGAAAGATTTCAGCAGCAAAAAGACAAAAGAGAGGATTAGCGGAATCACACTAAAGCCTATATACGATTGTATCTTCAAAGTTGCAATATCTGTTTTTGGTAATAATCCAAATAGATACTCGATCTCCAATGCACCTAAGACTGCAACCATCCACAACTGAACAATATGAATTAGACTACTTGCAGACCACTCCTCATCAAATATATATAGAAGATAATACCCAACAACAAAAAAGAGTGGAAGTGCCACATAGCCAATATCAGCAAAAGGATGTTTTGAGGTATAAATTAAAATCATCGTAAACATTGCAAGAATGCCGGCTAGCACATAGAGTTGCAACAATGCAATCAACTTCTGCCACATAAGTTTTTTACCAATAAAAGAGAAAAAGAGTGCACCTACAGCAATATATATTAGCAGTCCATTCCCCATTTTATAGTTGACTAATTGTTCACTTTGCGTTGCTCCTGCAATAATCCATACCAAAAACCCTAAAAGTAAAAATACAAAAGAAATCTCTTGATCAGACCTATTTGTGCCTTTTTTCCATAATAAATATGCAGTTAAAAACAATGAACTCATAACCAATAGATATTCAAAAAAGAGTATGTTTACAAATGGTACTATAAATATTTTTTCATGACTTATCATCAAAAATGCTAGAGTTGCCCCTGTTTGTAGAAACAGAGCAAAATATTTTGCATATTCACGATTTTGCTTGAGTGATGCCCATATGATTGCTGAAGCTTCAAGCGTCAAAAGTACAACAGAGATATCTTTATCCAATGTATATGGAATCGCAATAGTCAAAAAAAGCACCCCTATAGCTAAAAAAGACTCTGCAAGTAAACGCATTTTCTCTACACCAAAGAGAAACCTTGAAAGCAGTAGATAGATAACCCCTACCGCAACGGCACTCATTGCGATACCATATTCAAAATGTTCTACCAAAGAAGATTGCAATGAAAAAGCAACTAGAGGGAGACCAAAGACAAGCGTGGAGTCCATATAACTGTCAATTTGAAACGGCTTTCTCCATGTAAAAAGGATAGAGATAACTAAGAAAAAGATAAAAAAGAGTATCAAAAATGGCTCGGTCGTTGCAAAAAATGCAGGGTCATACCGCAATACACCCCAAATTGTAGCGATACCAAAAGTAAATATAAATCCTATCAGATTAAGCACACGCCATGAGCGATACCAAGCTATGATAACTATCCCCAAATCAAGTAATGCATAGTAACTAAAGAGTGCGATATGTGATCCGGTACTACTTGAAGTTAAAATAGGAACAAGAAAACCACCTATGATTGCAAAAAGTGCCAAAACAAGCGAATTTTGATGCACTGACAAAAATGCACCCATAATTACAATCAATAGCATAACTCCAAAAGCAACTTTAAGATCGACAAGCAGATAAATCTTTGCTGCTGCAAAAACGACAAGGTATAAAGTCGCTATACCAAGCCCTTGGAGTATAAGCCCATAGCTTCCTTCTTTAGCTCTAAATTTCCAACCAAGCATTAACAAAGCAGCACCTACAATTGCTATACCAGCAAGACGCATTTGAATATTTATAATGTTATGTTCGATGGCATAATTTGCCAAAAATACCAATCCAAAAAAGAAGACTATACCACCTATTTTTACAGGAACATTTCCTTGGGTAAAGAAATTTTTAATCACATCAAAAATATCAAAAGAAGGAGTTTGTATCTTTGGTGGATTATGCTGCTTCACTTGCCCCTTAGATTTCTCTTTTGCTACAACAACCATCTTGTCTTGTGATGCACGAATCTGTTGAGAACTCATGGTATCTTGAGTGCGAGATAACAACTCTAGTTGGCTCTCTAGCTCTTTGGAAACATTAGGAGTTACACTTTGTACATCATCGCTAGTTTCATGTTCTCCCTTATTTTGAGTTTGATTTTCTGTACCATACTTCACTCTTTTTAGCATATAGATATCTTTTTGCAATAAGTCAATCTTTTTATTAATACTAGAGATATAGATAAAAACTACAATAAATAA
>DSAK01000147.1 GCA_011372825.1 Campylobacterota bacterium
ATGGAGCAGTGCAGGTGCACTTGGTTTTAAAGGGAGCAAAAAATCTACCCCATTTGCAGCACAACAAGCGGTAGAAGATGCACTCAATAAAGCAAAAGAGCATGGCATCAAAGAGGTTGGAATTAAAGTACAAGGTCCAGGTTCAGGAAGAGATACTGCTGTAAAAGCTATCGGTGCAACAGAGGGTATTCGTGTAAACTTTCTAAAAGACATTACGCCACTCCCACATAATGGTTGTAGAGCTCCTAAGAAAAGAAGAGTTTAATTCAGCCTTACTTTTGACTGAATGTTGCGAATAAGAGATATATGCATTGTTATAGATACATTAATTTTGAGATAACACTAAAGGGTTTAATATGGCAAGATATAGAGGTCCAGTTGAAAAACTAGAAAGACGACTTGGGGTTGATCTTGGGCTAAAAGGTGAGCGTAGATTGGCAGGTAAAAGTGCACTTGAAAAACGCCCTTATGCACCAGGTCAGCATGGACAAAGAAGAGCAAAGATCAGTGAGTTTGGTTTACAGCTTAGAGAGAAACAAAAAGCTAAATTTATGTACGGAGTAAGCGAAAAACAATTCAGAAAAATGTTTGCTGAAGCAACTAGACGTGAAGGAAATACAGGTAACTTGCTTATTCAGATACTTGAGCAAAGGTTAGACAATGTAGTATATCGTATGGGTTTTGCCACTACAAGAGCCTTTGCAAGACAACTTGTAACTCATGGCCATATACTGGTAAATGGAAAAAGAGTTAATATCCCATCTTTTAAAGTTAAAGCTGGACAAAAAATTGAGATTCGTGAAAAAAGCAAAAATAATCCACAAATTATACGTGCAATCGAATTGACCAATCAAACTGGTATTGTAGAGTGGGTTGATGTTGATAAAGAAAAACTTTTTGGTATCTTTACAAGATTGCCAGAGCGAGAAGAAGTAAAAATTCCAGTTGAAGAGCGTCTTATCGTCGAGCTTTACTCGAAATAATTTTAAGTCAAGGGTTAGCTAATGAGAAAAATAAAAATCGCACCATCAATACCCACCGAGGTTGAAGTAAGCGAAGTGAGTCAAAATAGAGCTGAAATTACCGCTTATCCTTTTGAGAGCGGTTATGCAGTCACTTTGGCACACCCTTTGCGAAGACTAATTTTGGGAAGTTCTGTCGGGTATGCACCAATTGCAGTAAAAATCCAAGGGGCTTCTCATGAATTTGATACGATAAGGGGTATGCATGAGGATGTTGCTGTCTTTATTATCAATCTCAAAAATATTCGCTTCAAAATCAAAGAAGATGGACTAGAAAAAGTTGAGCTTCGTTATAGTTTTTCAGGTGCTAGAGAAATTAAAGCTTGTGATCTTGAGAATGAAACTATAGAGGTTGTAAATGGGGACTTACCAGTTGCAACGCTCAACGATGACGCTGAGCTTAGCTTTACTTTGGTGATAGCAAAAGGTCTTGGGTATGTTCCTAGTGAAAATTTAAGAGATGAAATTGATAGCAGCATGATAGCAATTGATGCATTTTTTACCCCTGTAAGAAAAGCAAATTATTGCATAGAAAATGTACTAGTTGAAGATAGCCCAAATTATGAGAAAATCGTATTTGATATCGAAACAGATGGTCAGATTGGACCAGTTGAAGCGTTTGGAAATGCTCTAGAGACAATGAATAAACAATTGGCTATCTTCAATGGTGTAATGGGTATTGATATTGAGTCTACCCCTTTGAAAACAACCGAAGATGCAGAGCTTAAAATATTTCTCAAAACAGTTGACAATTTAGATTTAAGTGCAAGAATCTTTAATTCACTTGATAGATCAGGTATCAAGTATTTGGGTGAATTGGTATTGATGGGCGACCATAAAATAAAAAACATCAAAAATTTAGGGAAAAAATCTCTAGATGAGTTAACTGAGTGTTTGGAGAAAAATGGATTTGGTCCTGATTATGAGCTAACTGAACCACTTAGATCTTCTTTGGTCAAAAAATTAAAACAATTAAAAGGATAACCAATGAGACATAGACATGGGTATCGAAAACTCGGTCGTACATCTTCTCATAGAGCTGCTTTGCTCAAGAATCTCTCTATCGCACTCACAAAAGAGGGTAGAATAGAGACAACTTTGCCAAAAGCAAAAGAGCTTAGAAGCTATTATGAGAAATTGATCACAAAAGCATTGACAAATGATTTAAATGCTCATAGAGCTATATTTGCAATGCTTCAAGACAAAGAGTGTACAAATAAACTTGTAACAGAAATCGCACCTCGCTATACAGAGAGAAATGGTGGATATACTCGTATCATTAAAACTCGTTTAAGAAAAGGCGATGCAGCACCTATGGCAATTATTGAGCTTGTTTAACCTCTTTTACTAAGGTCTTTTGCCTTAGTAACTTCTCTCTCCTTAATATTTTTTTTACTTCTTGAAATTAAACTTTTAAGATAATAACATTATAATTTAATTGTTCGATTTAAATCTAACAAAATCAAAAGAAGGAGAGCCTGGTGAGTTTAGCAAAAAAAATTATCTTATTGTTGATACTTTTGCTACTTTTGATAATCATTTGTCTGTATTATCATACTTCAGATATTTATCAAAAGAGTCTACAACCAAAAGATTCGACGGCACAAGTGGTACAATCCGAATTTATGGAGATTGATATAAGAAAAAGTGGTGATAGTCTCAATGCTTACGGAACATTTGATTCTATAGATTCTATACAGAGTGTTGATGATGTTTTGATGACTAGCAATTTAAATATCACAAGAGATTTTAAAAGTAGTGAGTTTAAAAAAGCTGACACAGCGGCTATTTCTGTATTGAATTCAATTTTAAACCCATTTATGGAGACATATGAAAATGGTCAAATAACATATAAAGATGGACGACTGTTTATCTCAGGTGAAACAAGCAA
>DSAK01000070.1 GCA_011372825.1 Campylobacterota bacterium
CAATGTAGGTAGAATGGTAGCTGGACTTGATAGTTTCATTGCATGTACTCCACTTGGTGTAATGCATATGTTTAAAGCTTATGGTATCGATTTGCAAGGCAAAGATGTGTGTGTAGTTGGAGCTAGCAATATAGTTGGTAAACCTATGGCAAATCTACTCATAAACGCCAATGCTACAGTAACAACAACACACATCTACACAAAAGACTTGCGTTCCCATACAGCCAAAGCCGATATTGTCATAGTTGGTGCAGGGGTGCCAAATCTCATCAGAGAGGATATGGTCAAAGATGGGGCTATTGTGATTGATATCGGTATCAATCGCCTAGAAAATGGTAATATTGTAGGTGATGTAGCTTTTAATGAAGTGGCGCCAAAGTGCTCTTATATCACACCTGTTCCAGGAGGCGTGGGTCCTATGACAATCGCAATGCTTATGCAAAATACACTTAAATCTGCCAAACAAAGAAATGCTATATGAAATCTCTTTTCAAACTTCTGTACCGTTTTGCAAGCTCATGGACAGGAACGATTATCATCGTCTTGATATTAATCTTTTTTGTTGCTCAATCTTTTGTTATCCCAAGTGGCTCGATGAAAAGAACACTCCTCATAGGTGATTTTTTATTTGCCAAAAAATATAGCTATGGGATACCAACACCCCATTTGCCATGGCTTGAGATACCTGTTTTGCCTGATTTTAATGACAATGGACACCTCATAGATGGTCCTAGACCAAAACGGGGTGAAATCGTCATATTTCGTAAACCACAAACACCAAAGATACATTTTGTCAAACGGTGTGTAGCTGTAGGTGGGGATGAGATAATCTATGCCGATAAGCAATTGCTTATCCACTTCCACGAAGGGGATAACTATATACAAGAAAATTACCCTCCAGAAAAAATACAAAAACTCAATGGCAAACTATGGGTAAAAAATCCATACAAAGAGAGTTATCGTGGCATCTCTTATAATCCTGAGAGTGCAACAAGCTTTGAGTATCTCCTTGTTAACGATGGAGGTGCTATGGAGCCTATATTGGTTGCTGAACTAGATGCACCCATCCACAATATAGCAGGTGGAGTCAATGCGCTTTACACAAAAGTCCCACAAGACCACTTCTATATGGTTGGAGACAACCGAGATAACTCTAGCGATAGTCGCTTCTGGGGACCAGTGGCATACAGATATATCGTCGGGAAACCATGGGCAATTTACTTTAGTTTTGAGTGGCGTAGTTACGATTTGGTACTCAATGGTAGCGATATCTACGGTAACGACAAAGACCACACTGATTTAAGAAGAGTATGTGGAGATATTGCTCTAGATTCACAACAATGCAAAAAATTGTGGGACAAAGAACGTTTTAGAGTTCGTTGGCACCGCATAGGCAAATCTATCGACTCTATCTCCGAAGGAGTTCCCATCCCATGAGTGAATTTGACATAACGCGGATAATTGCCACTTTTTTAGCTCTTCTTGTAGCTATCATTGGTCATGAAATTATGCATGGATGGGTGGCATTTAAGCATGGGGATAATACTGCAAAAAATCAAGGTAGACTAAGTATAAATCCCATAAGCCATATCGACCCCATTGGCTCACTCCTGTTGCCAGCTGTACTTTTTTTGACCGGAGCACCTTTTGTGTTGGGATGGGCAAAACCTGTGCCAGTTAATATGACTATTGTGACACAAAACAAGGGTACTAGAGGTGCTTTGGAAGTGATCCTGGCTGGAGTGAGCTATAATTTTGCCTTAGCTTTTGCATTTGCGCTCCTCCTAGGATTTTTTGGAAAACCTGAAAATTTAATCACTTTTTTTCTAATTCAATTTTTCATACAAAGTATCATCATCAATGTGATTTTGGGCGTTTTCAATCTCTGGCCAATCCCTCCACTAGATGGCTCTCAAGCACTCCGCTATATAGCTTTGCACCAAAGATGGCACCAAGTAGTTGCTACACTTGACAAAATATACCCTTATGGGATGTTTATTATTTTAGGTGTACTTCTGTTTGCTCCACTTAGAGATATCATGTTTTCTCCTGTGTGGATGATATTGTCAAAACTTTTACCATCATAAGGATTTTCTATGACTTACTATATTGCTACTGACCATGCTGGATTTGCAATCAAATCTTTTGTTGTTACATATCTTCAAACCCAAGGACATACTGTCGTTGATTTGGGACCAGCTAATGATGAACGTGTTGACTATCCAGATTTTGCACAAAAATGTACTAAATCAGTTTTAGAAGATAAGGGTAGCTTTGGCATACTTATCTGCGGTACTGGAATAGGCATTTCTATCGCTGCAAACAAAATAAAAGGGATACGAGCAGCACTTTGTCACGATGCATATACTGCTAGTATGTCACGCGCTCACAACGATGCAAATATACTATGTTTTGGTGAGAGGGTTGTTGGCAAAGGGGTGATTGAGAGTATACTTGATGCTTTTAGCACAACCTCCTTTGAAGGAGGCAGGCACGCTAATCGTGTAGCTAAAATCGAAGGGTGCTCTCTTGGCGTTATAGATTAAAAAGGATTTTGATGCTCACCATAGATGAAAAAGAGTTACTCCAATCACACATAAGAGATGTAGCAGATTTTCCAAAAGCAGGCATTGTGTTTAAGGATATTACTCCATTGCTTGCCTCTCCTGTAGCTTTAAATACCCTCATGGATCACCTCACAAATAGATATATCAAGTACGATATCGATACAATTGCAGGGATAGATGCTAGAGGATTTATATTTGGTAGTATTTTGGCCGATAGATTGGGTGTGGGCTTTGTCCCTATACGCAAAAAAGGGAAACTCCCCTACACTACTATAGCCCAAAAATATGCACTAGAGTATGGTTTTGATGAGATTGAGGTACATATAGATGCATTTTCAAAAG
>DSAK01000194.1 GCA_011372825.1 Campylobacterota bacterium
TCTTATAAGAGATGAGTTTAATGCTATTTTTAAAGAGGCTGATTTGATCCTATCTCCGGTAGCTCCAAGTGTCGCACCAAAGATAGGTGCAGTTTGTGATCCACTTGAAATGTATAAAAGTGATATGTACACAATAGCTGTTAACCTAGCAGGACTGCCTGCAATATCTTTGCCAATATCCAAAAATAGCGATGGTATGCCAGTTGGATTACAGCTTATTGCAAACGCATTTGACGAACAAGCACTTTTTGATGGTGCAAATAGTTTAGAGAGGGTTGTAGATTATAGATAGATGCTTTAGCGAGATGAACCAAAGGGTAGCTTTGCTAAACTTGAAGATGAAGATAAAGAAGGGATGAATATGAAAATCAAACAAAGAGCCTTAACATTTGAAGATGTGTTGCTAGTACCCCAGCACTCAACTGTTTTGCCAAAAGAGGTGCATATCTCTAGTATGCTTACAAAAAGGGTAGGTTTAAATATACCGATTGTCTCAGCGGCTATGGACACTGTTACAGAGTTTAAAGCTGCTATTGCTATGGCAAGATTGGGAGGCATAGGGGTAATTCATAAAAATATGGATATAGAGACCCAAGTCAAACAAGTAAAAAAGGTAAAAAAGTCTGAAAGTGGTGTAATCATAGATCCAATCTTTATAAATCCAGAAGCCAAAGTGGGTGAAGCAGAAAATATGATGGCAGAATACCACATTTCGGGTGTACCAGTCGTCGACAAAGATAATGTGCTTGTAGGAATCTTGACAAATCGTGATATGAGATTTATCAGTGATATGAATTTGATAGTCAAAGATGTGATGACTAAAGCACCACTTATTACTGCCAAAGTAGGAACAACTTTGGAAGAGGCAGCAAAAGTGCTTCAAAAACATAAAATTGAAAAACTTCCCGTTGTAGATGATGATGGTAAATTAAAAGGTTTAATTACTATAAAAGATATAGAGAAAAAAGCACAATTCCCAAATGCCAATAAAGACTCATTTGGTAGACTAAGAGTAGCAGCTGCTATTGGTGTAGGACAAATCGATCGAGCAAAAGCATTAGTTGAAGCTGGCGTAGATGTCCTTGTGCTCGATTCAGCACACGGACACTCGCAAGGTATCATCGATACAGTAAAGGCTATCAAAAAAGAGCTTGATATCGATGTAATTGCTGGTAATATCGCTACAGGTGAAGCGGCAAAAGATTTGATAGAAGCTGGAGCAGATGCTGTAAAAGTTGGTATTGGACCTGGGTCAATTTGTACGACTCGCATAGTAGCAGGTGTGGGTGTGCCACAAATAAGTGCTATTGATGATGTAGCACAAGTAGCCCATACTTATGGTGTGCCTGTAATCGCTGATGGTGGGATTAAGTATAGTGGTGATGTAGCCAAAGCTCTTGGAGTTGGAGCTAGTAGTGTCATGCTAGGCTCAGCTCTTGCAGGTACTTATGAGGCCCCTGGGGAGATGATTATATTTAATGGTAGACAATTCAAAGAGTATCGTGGTATGGGGAGTATCGGCGCTATGACAAAAGGGAGTACTGATAGATACTTCCAAGAAGGTACAGCTGCTGATAAGCTTGTCCCAGAGGGAATCGAGGGGCGTGTGCCATATCGTGGTAAAATTGCTGATGTAGTCCATCAAATGATAGGTGGGCTTAGAAGTTCTATGGGGTATTGTGGCTCAAAAGATATACCTACCTTTTGGGAAAAAGCACAGTTTGTGGAGATTACAGCAGCAGGTCTCAAAGAGAGCCATGTGCATGATGTAGCTATCACAAAAGAGTCTCCAAACTACCATATGTAATAATAATCTAGCGGAGATTGAAATGATAAAGATATATGGTATCAAGACTTGTGGGAGTGTGAGAAAAGCTATTGCATTTATGAATCAAAACAATATAGAATTTGAATTTGTCGATTTTAAAATTACAAAAATAGATACTAAAAAAATCAAAGAATGGATAGCCAAAAGCTCGCTAGATCTCCTTTTTAACACCAGGGGGACAAAATACAGAACTCTTAAACTAAAAGAGTTAAATCTTGATCAGAGTGCAAAACTTGAATGGTTGGCAAAAGAGAATATGCTTATTAAAAGACCAGTTATCGAGATTGGAGATAAACTTATAGTTGGTTTTGATGAAGAGCGATACATCCAAATGCTCCTTTAAGGCGATACATAAAGAGCAAGTCCAAGAAGCACTATCATATCTGCACTCTTTTATCCAAGAAGAGAGGGCATTAACCTACCAGAGATTTTTTAAAACTTCTAAAGGGGAGTATGGATATGGTGATAAATTTTTAGGTATCACCGTACCAAACACTAGAAAAGCGGTTGCAAGATATTATCAAACTTTGAGTTTGGCAGAAATATCATCTATTATAAAATCACAATTTCATGAAGAGCGACTTTTTGCATTACTTGTGTTAGTTGCAAAATATGAGCAGAAACAATCAAATCACCATAACAAATCTGAAGTGTTTACATTTTATAAAAAGCACATGAGCTTTGTAAACAATTGGGATTTGGTCGATGCTTCAGCACCCAAAATAGTTGGAGATTTCTTATATGATATAGAAAATGATACAAGCATTCTTCGTAAATGGGCTACAAGTAAAAACTTATGGACAAGACGCATTGCTATTGTTACGACACTACATGCCATCAAAAAAAAGAGCTATTTTGAAGATACTCTAGCAATAGCAACGATCCTTTTGAAAGATAAGCATGACCTTATACATAAAGCAACAGGGTGGATGATAAGGGAGGTGGGCAAAAAAGATTTGAGTGTATTGTATAGCTTTTTAGATAGGTACCACAAGATTATGCCACGAACTATGCTCAGATATGCTATAGAAAAACTAGATGATGATTTGAGACTTAAGTATATGAAAAAACACTACTAA
>DSAK01000050.1 GCA_011372825.1 Campylobacterota bacterium
AATAATTACTATCCTGCTTTTACAGCAACTTTTGAAAGCAACTATCAACTTCCAAGGTTTGTAGGTTATAAGATTGGTTTAGGATATGGAGAAATTTACAAAAAGAGAGTGGTAAATACATCAAAATGAACCTTTAAAAACTATTTTTTAATGATAAAAAAGTGTTTTAAGTTCGACAACAAGGTGCTTTTCGTGGTACCTGTTTTAGTTAGTATGATTTTTATGGGGTGTTAAAACTAGGTTATTTAACAGTTTAATTAAAAAGTGGGATTGCAAAAACCTTTACTGGCTCTTGTCCAAAATGTTTATGGTTTATAACTTTTACAGCGTATCCATTGTATGGAAATATCAGAATTTTACTAATATCTCCTTTTTTTGGATAGCCTTTTTTGTAGTGGATCTCATCGTATTCTCTTCCCTCAAGTTTTTTACACCAGTAATCATTAAAGAGTCTATACTCTTCCCCCTTAGTACCAGACTTAACATCATCAAAATACTCACCATTTACATTTAGGTGGAGGATCCTTTTACTCATTATCATCAAGCTCCAGCTGTATATCTTTATATAGTCTCGGGTTCATCGTTTTAACAAGCTTCTCAAGCTCACCACTCTCCACAAGTTGAATAACTAGATAGACAACTTTGCTATCGATGTAATACAAAACATCTTTTAACTTTAAATCGACACCATATCCAAGGCAAAACATCAAGAATTTCGCTAACTGGATCTCTCCAGAACTTGCACCGCCGTGGAGTGATGCAGTTTCTATAACTTCCGCTGCACAAGTCATATCAAAACCCCTCTTTTATAAGTTGGTTTCTAAAATCGGTCATACCTTTTTCAATTTTTTCCATTGCTCCCATATTGCTCACCTCAACCAGTTCCACAAAAGTACCTTTATAGTTTGATTTATAGACTTTGCCAGTTGCATTACACTTAACAATATCATCATAACCCTTTAAAAATTTGTAGTCTTTTGAAAAAACAGTTGTATCCACTTTTAATACTTTTATTTCAACAGTATCATCTAAATCTTGCATTTTTATAACCTCGTCTTTCTTTTTGCTTCAATAAGTTTTCAAACATTGCCACTGCATCATCAAAACTATCAAAGAACTCTTTTTTTACACCAGTTGGAGCTTTAAATTGAGCGTTACCATATACACGCTCTACCACAAACTCACCAAAGAGAGTGGAAAACAGCTCCAACTTATAATATCTTATTGTACCCTTATCGGTATGCCGTGTCATTGATATTGAATGTTGCCGCATTTCCCCTCTCCTCTCTTGTATATAGTTTACTATATAGTTAAAATTTATAACTCATCGATTTTCTTTTTGAAGTCTCCCTCAAAAAGAGCATCGACCGCTTTTTGAACCACATAACTAAACGCTTCACTTGCAGATACACCCTCTCCAAGATCTTCGCTATATACTGGCAACATTGTTTCAATTCGTCTTAACGATTTTTTATCAAAATCGATACGCTTGTTTACTACTTGAGTTTTTTTACCGTTCTCCTCTTGGATCTGAGTGAGAGCTTCTTTTACCTCTTCATCCGTTCCAGTAGTTGCAGGTACTTCATTTTCATTTACTTCCATTATTTTGCTCCTTTTATAATTTTATTTTCTTCGATGATGTACTCTTCACGCATCTTGCAAATAGTCATCAACTCTTTTTTCATAGGAAAAATTGCTTTAAAAGCATTAAGTATCTCTTCCTCGATAAGTATTTGAGTTTCCAGTGTTAAGGGAGAAGTATGATCACTCATATAGCGTATCTCCTCTTCCGCCCCAACAGTAAGAACTCTTACGATTTTACCCACGAGCTTATTTGTTACATAAAACATCACTTGATCATTATATAGACTACCGTGTACGCTTATGTTATTACTCTCAAACGGAGAACATATAGCCGAAACTTTTTGCTCTAAAGTTTCAAGGCTCTTTTCTATTTGTTCAAGCTTTTGTTTGCTCATTCTTGAGCCTCTTCAATCACACTCAACTTACCATCCGTGTAAGATCTCTCAATCTCACCTCTATCGGTTTTGGAAGTTTTGAGAAGTTCAATAAGCTCCGCAGGTACTCCATCTTTTTTAAAGAAGTTGCCATCTTGAGCAAATCTTCTACCGATTTCATAAGCTCTCTTGCACTCATCGTTTGCAAAAGATAAGACAATCATCTCATCATTTCGTCCAGATGTTATTGCAGCTTTGAAAACTTTTTGCATATCGTAATTTACTTCGCTTTTAAAACAAGACATATCTACTATTTGTCCTTGTCGGTTCATCATTGTAAAACGACTTTGCTCGACATCAACAGCAATCTCTTCAAGAGCTTGGCCATTTTTTCGTGTTTTTGCAAAAGCTTTTGCTTCTGGAGATCCAAATTTTTCTACAATACCATTACACCATTCTTCGCTGGTTAATTTATCTTTTTTGTTCATTTAGGCACCTCACTTTTTCTAACGCAAAGCACATTTAGTTTTTTATCTCTGCTCATTGAGATAAACTCTATACTAAAGGTTGGATACACTCCGTATGCTTTCGCATCATTGTAATCACCTATCTCATCTAGCCAATATCTACCATTTTTAAGTGTAGCCTTGTCCTTTACAGTCAAAGACTCCATAAATTTAACGGTAGGTATTGTAAACGAGCTAAGGTTATCTACCGTTGCACAATACCTCTTAGCTTCACTCCAAGTCATTTGTTCGTTCGCTTCAACACTTACAGTAAGTAAATCAGCATTAGCAATGGATAAACCAACCATTAAACCCAATAATGCTTTTTTCATCTTCTTATATCTCCTTATAGTTTGTTACTAAAGTAATTATAGCATAAAATATTCTAAATTATCTATAAAACTCTTGTATTTTTGTATAAGATAGTGTATAAT
>DSAK01000079.1 GCA_011372825.1 Campylobacterota bacterium
CCCATCAAAGAGGCACTTCTTAAGATGGAAAAGATTAATGCGAGCTCTATCATAGTAAAAAATAACGATGGATATGGGATCGTGACCGATACTAATTTGCGTCATTATATACTACAACAATCCAACGAGAATCATAAAAATATTGGAGGCATTCAAACAAAACCAATCATTTGGGCAAAAAATGGCGAATTGCTATTTAATGTCTTGCTTATGATGACGAAAAAATCTATCAAACACTTACCGGTTTTTGATGAGGATGGTTCAATTATTGGTGTGCTTGAGATGATAAATCTTGTAAGCTTTTTTGCCAATCAAACCCATTTAATAACTGCTCAAATGGAAAATGCAACAACGATTCAAGAGGTTGTTTTAGCCGCTTCAAGAGTAGATGTGATGATAGGTGCACTCCACGCAAAAGGTGTCAAGAGTCGATATATAGCAAAACTTGTTTCTGAAATAAACAAAAAAATGTACACAAAGCTTTTTAAGCTCATCATCCCACCATCTTGGCATGAGAGATGTGCTCTTGTATTGTTAGGCAGTGAAGGGCGTGGCGAACAGATACTTCGAACCGATCAAGACAATGCTCTTATTTTCGAGCCAAATTTTAAGCCTGAAGGTATCCAAGAGATAGCTTTAGAGTTTGTCGAGACACTTGACAAGATAGGTTTCCCAAGGTGCGAAGGAAATGTCATGGTCATAAATCCAAAATGGCACCAAGATATCATTGGATACAAAGCTATGATTGATGAGTGGATAGAAAACCCAACCCAAGAAAATCTCATGGATGCTGCTATATTTTTCGATTCTTCAGCTGTTGCAGGAGCTCAATTGCTGCATAGTAGTTTGAGAGATTATTTGCTAAAAAAAGTTCAAAATTCACCACTTATTTTATGCCATTTTGCTAAGCCAATAGAGAGTTTTGATTCAGCTCTAGGGATTTTTTCGCAGTTTGTCACAGAAGGTAGTGCTCATAAAAATGAGATAGATATCAAAAAAACTGCCCTTTTTCCTGTAGTGCATGGTGTCCGCTCTTTGTCGCTAGAAAAAGGGATTATGGTGACAAATACATACGAGAGGATAAAGGAGCTAAACAATAGTGGCTTTATGAGTCGTGAAGATGCACATGGTATGATCGAAGCTCTAGAGGTTGTTAGCACATTGAGATTACATTCTCAAATTGCACAGCAGCACAATGCTAAAATTCCCAACAATTATGTATCGATTGATACTTTAGGGAAGATGGAAAGGGATTTACTCAAAGAGGCGCTAAAGAGTATCGAGAGATTTAAAAAAGTGGTACATTACCATTTTAAATTATCGATGGTTGGGTAGAAATGTTTTTACAGTGGAAGAACAACTGGAACAAAAAAAAGCTCAACGATGAGAGATTTTTGTTTTTGTTTGATGAAAATCAATACGATGAAGTTGTTGTTTTTGATACAGAAACAACAGGTCTTAATCCAAAAAAAGACAACATAGTATCCATAGGTGCAGTAAAAATTCGAGGCAATACTATACTCACTGATGAAGCTTTACATATTTTGGTTGAACAACCACAAGCAATCAATGGCGATAGTATCAAAATCCATCAAATACGCAATTGTGATTTAGAGGGTGCAGTCTCCATAGAGGAGGCAATTGAGAGGTTTTTGTACTATATAGGCAATAGAACATTAGTTGGGTATTATCTAGAGTTTGATGTAGCAATGATAAATCGATACATAAAGCCACTATATGGTATCACCTTGCCAAATAAACAAATAGAGGTATCAGCTCTTTATTATGATAAAAAAATCGAGAGGATTCCTCAAGGAAATATAGATTTGAGATTTGATACAATACTTAGCGATCTTGGGTTGCCAAAACTCAAGGGTCATGATGCTTTAAATGATGCAATTATGACAGCTATGGCGTATCTTAAGTTGAAAAATATAAGTTCATTATGATAAAAGGAGAAAATATGTTAGAAGAAAAATATTACCCAAATAAAGACCATGTCCCTTTTGCAGCAATCAAAAGCATGGATGAGTACCATGCTCTTATGGATGAGGCAAAAAGTGATTATGAAGGATTTTGGGCAAAGTTTGCCAATCAAAAAATAGATTGGATAGAGCCTTTCAATCAGGTACTTGATGAGTCAAATGCTCCGTTTTATAAGTGGTTTTTAGGTGGCAAACTCAACGTCGCTTCACAGTGCATTGATAGACATTTGGCTACTAAAAAAAATAAAGCTGCGATTATATTTGAAGGGGACAATGGGGATCAGCGAATCATCACCTATCGTGAACTTTCATACGAAGTGAACAAAACTGCAAATATGTTCAAAAATCAGTTTGGTATCAAAAAAGGGGATAGAGTAGTACTCTATATGCCTATGATTCCTGAAGCTGCTATTAGTATGTTGGCTTGCGCTAAGATAGGTGCTATACATTCAGTAGTTTTTGGTGGATTTAGTGCTGAAGCTCTCAAAGATAGAATCATAGATGCAGAGGCAAAACTTGTAGTAACAGCAGATGGGGCATATAGAAAAGGTAATCCATATATGCTCAAGCCTGTTGTCGATGAAGCTTTAAAAAGTGGATGTGAATGTGTAAAAGCCGTGTGTGTTGTTGAGCGAAATGGTAAAGATATCCATTGGGAGAGTGGTAGAGACTCCTCTTATAATGAGCTTGTCAAAAATGAATCACCAATTTGCCAACCAGAGGTAATGGATAGTGAGGATCCACTCTTTTTACTATACACAAGTGGAAGCACTGGAAAACCAAAAGGTGTACAACATAGTAGCGCAGGGTATATACTTTGGGCTCAAATGACTATGGAGTGGGTGTTTGACATAAAAGATAACGATACTTTTTGGTGTACTGCTGATGTGGGTTGGATCACAGG
>DSAK01000053.1 GCA_011372825.1 Campylobacterota bacterium
AAAGAAGAGAATATCGCCAAAGCAAAAGAGATGCTAGAAGATTTAGTAACAAGTGTCCCAACTCTAAACTCTATAGAGGTGGGAGTCAATTTTTGTACACAAGATAGAGCTATGGATATGAGTATCATTACTCAATTTGATAGCATTGAAGAGCTAGAAGCATACGCCTTGCATCCTGAGCACCAAGCGGTTGTTTCATTTCTCAAAGAGACAACAGAGTATTCAAAAGTTGTTGATTATGAAGCACTCTAGGATAGAAGCTTTTGAAAATCTAGTAGCAGCTTTTGAGACTTTTCCAAGTATTGGTAGAAAATCTGCTATCCGTTTAGCATACCATACTGTAGCTGTAGATAGTTTTGGAGCGATGAAGTTGGCTCACGCTATCGAGTCAGCAGTTGGAACGATAGGATGGTGTACAAGATGTCACAATATGAGTTGCGATGAGTTGTGTGCTGTTTGTAGCGATGAGAGTAGGGACAGTAGTATATTGTGTATAGTTCAGAGTGCAAAAGATATCCTAACGATTGAAGAGAGTGGGCAGTATAATGGTCTATATTATGTCATAAGCCAACTTAGTGATTTAGACGAGGTGCATCTATTTCGTGCATTAGAGGGGGTAAGTGAGGTTATCTTTGCATTTCCTCCAAGCATTGCAACCGATACTATGATTTTGTATATCGAAGATAAATTAGCAGATTTTGATCTGTTGTTTACAAAAATAGCCCAAGGAGTTCCAGCTGGTGTTGAGCTTGAAAATATTGACCAAGTATCACTCTCTAAAGCACTTCAGTCAAGAGTAAAGATCTAGCTCAAATATTGAAATTAGCTATTGAAAGTTTTATCGTTGATATGGTTTTGGACGAAGTTACGGATATTTTCATAGACAAACGAATCTTGCCAGCCCTCTATCTTGCCACCGCTTGCATTGGGATGACCGCCACCATTACCAATTGTTGCTGCTATCTCTGAGACATCAACACTGTCGTTACTTCTAAGTGAAAAATTACCCCTAAACCCTATATCCATATAAAAATCAAAATCTGGGTTTGTTACTAAAAATGTATTGCCGATGATTGAAGCACTCCCTATGCTATATCCTAGCAATCCTTTGTAGCCTTTGTAATGTATGACAAAGCGTGAAGCATGATTTGTGAGCAGTTTTGTGATATAAGTTGCTACAAGGTTATCTTTTGTGTTATTTTCTCCAAGGGTGAAAAATTGTTTTTTTAGTTGATGGATATTATCATCTAGCCATATAGGAGCTTGTGGTTGGGTTATATTTGATGATGCGCTCTGAATGAGGCTTAGCTTGAAGCTTCTATCCTCATCGGGGAAGATGATACGATTTATCTCTCTTGCGCCAGAAATCATCCCAAGCATCACTTTGCCATACTCAAAAGCCTCATGCCAGTCTTGCCAAATATCAACTGCATTGATAGCTTCAACTATCGAAGTATATGCTCCTTTTGGATCAAAATTATAATTTGTCTGAAGCCACTCATAAGTAATTTGTGTTGCAGATTTTGAGGTATCAAGGCTATACCATAAAAATTGTTCTGATGTTTTTTGTCCTGTTGCGTGATGGTCTAAGAGTTGTAACTTAACCCCTCTTGTTTTTGCCTCTTGCTCTAGCCAAAGCGCCTCTTTTGGAGTGAGATTCAAATCGGTCACAAGTATCAATGCAGAAGTTGACATAGTGTTGTCAATAGTTTGAAATATCTCTTCAAGTCGTGCTTTTACTTCAGGACCATAGTTTGCATTATAGCATGTAATGGCATCGAAATTTTTGGTTGTAAGATACTGACAGCCATACCCATCTAAATCGATATGTGAGAGGTGAAAAACATTTTGCATCAAAAGATATCCTTAAGGGTAAGTGATTCTAGCAAGGTATCCATTTTGTGTTGGAGTTTAGCTAAAAAAGGGGAGATGGTGCATCCTCCAATCGTTCCATTTGGACAAGTATCAGCATACTGCACACAATCAAAAACCACAGGACGCTTACCCTCAGCTGCTACTATAAAGTCAAGTAGTGAAATATCATCTATAGATTTTACGAGGATAAATCCACCCTTTGCACCCTTTTTAGAAGAGAGTATATCTTTTTTTGCTAGGTTTTGTAGTATCTTTGCCAAGAAGCTTTTTGGGATATTTAGCTCATAAGCCAATTGTTCTGCACCAAGAGGATGGTCAGATTTTCGTATAATGTCTAAAGCTAGCAAAGCGTATTCAGTTGCTCGGGTAAGTAGCATGTAAGCTCCCAAAAATATATTTATTTAAATAGGACTATTTTACTCTAAAATCTTTTAGATTATGTTTAAGTAAATCTTATCGGTATAAAGATGGTTATCTAAGGTTTTTGTGTTATAATCTGTTTCTAAATTAAACTACCATTCAGGAGGTCATTATGGCTTTAGATTCGGCGAAAAAACAAGAGATTATCTCAAAGTTTGCAAGAGGCGAAAAAGATACAGGTTCTACAGAGGTACAAGTTGCACTTTTGACAGAGAGGATTGCTCAGTTAACAGAGCACTTAAAAGTGAACAAAAAAGACCACTCTTCAAGACTTGGACTTCTCAAGCTTGTTGGTCAAAGAAGACGCTTAATGCGTTATCTCAAAAAAGTTGATATCACAAGATGGCATGCTATCAAAGATGCTTTAGGGATTAGAAACTAATTCCACTTCCACTCTCCCACAGCGGAGAGTTTGCTTCAAAATATCTTTACAATCACACTTCATATCTTTTGTGCTACTAATATAACTCAAATATGAGTTTTTATACTATGTTCGTTTAGTGTTTGGTGGATAATATAATTTGTTTTAAAATCATATATTTAGTCTAAGTGACTCAAGTTAATTATATCAAATAATTTATATAGGACTTGAC
>DSAK01000065.1 GCA_011372825.1 Campylobacterota bacterium
GATTTTAGGTTGAGTGTTAAAATATTATCAATATAAGGATTATGCTCCAAAATAGCTTTAAATGATTCTTCAACAATCCAATCAATCTTTATATTTGGATGGGACTGCTTGATATACTCAAGTGCCACCATAGCATGGATGATATCTCCCATCGCAGAGAGTTTCACTATGGCTATTTTCATCTTTTGATATTCCATCTGTTGTGTACCCAAAACCACTCCGTAGGACTTCTAAGAATCATACCCTCCAAAACCTTATTATAATGCAGTGTCATCGCTTCGAGTTTCCCTCTTTGGTCATCTATCTCATCAGCTTTATACTCTATAGGATCTTCTATGAACATTCTATATCTACCTCTTGATTCCCTAATAACGCTCATGGGTACAACAGCGGAGTCAAATTTGAGCTTGAGTGAAGCCACTGAGAGCGTTGTGGGAGCTTTGCGTCCAAAGAAGTCGACCTTTGCACTATGTGTTCCGCCTGTTTTTTGATCGATCAACACACCGACACTCCCATCACTCTTGAGTCTCTTTGCCATAGCAATCATAGCATTATCTTTATAAACGGCGCTGTTACCATATTTGTTTCTAAAAGGGACGGTGATGTATTTATCAATCAACTCATTGTCACCCTTCCTCCCAATAACAAGAGTTGGAAATCCATGTAGCCCCAAAAAGTGAGCCCCCAACTCCCAATTGGAGAAGTGTGCTGCCATAAAGATAGTCCCATTTTGCGATTTACAACCCTTAAGCTTCTCTAGAGCTTCATCAAGGTTTACAATCGCACCATCTATATCAAACCTATCAACATACATCAAGAGTATCTCAGCAACACTCTCAGAGATGTTTGTATAAACCTCTTTTGTATAGCGATCGATCGTCTCTTGAGGCAAATTGGGAAAAGCATTGCTGAGATTTTTTTGTACCAAAACCCTTCTTTTTGGGAGCAGATAGTAAAACAACATCGCTAGAGATTTTGTCATGAGATAGATGAAGCTTTTTGGCATCCAGCTAGCACACCAAAGAACAATTTTGATGGCGATATACTCAAATCTCTCTCTCATTATAACCTGCAATTTTAAAGTAACACGATTATACCAAAATACCCTAAAACATACTCCATAAAGCTACTTGTGGTATAATCCCAAATATTTAAATAAGAGGGCATAATGGTAGGGATAGTCAATTACAATATGGGCAATTTGGCCTCTGTTGTTAACGCTTTTGAAAAATTAAACATCAAAGCCGAAGTGCAAAGCAACCCTGATAAACTATCCTCATATGATAAGCTTTTGCTCCCTGGGGTAGGTGCTTTTGGTGATGCCATGGAGCATCTAAAAAGTAACGGTATGGATGAGGCTATCAAAGATTTTGCAAACTCACAAAAACCCTTGCTTGGGATTTGTCTAGGGATGCAACTCCTTTTTGAGACAAGTCAAGAGTTTGGTTCACACAAGGGCTTGGGTCTCATCAATGGAGAAATAGTCAAGTTTGATGAGAGCAACTTTGACCACAAACTCAAAGTTCCACATATGGGATGGAATGAGATCTTTATCAAACAATCTCCACTTTTTGATGGTATGAATGAAGATTTTTATCTCTATTTTGTCCACTCCTACCACGCTGTTTGTGATGATAGATATGCTATAGGAAAAACCCATTATGGATACCAGTTTGTAAGTGCTGTTCAAAAAGAAAACATTTTTGGGATACAGCCACACCCTGAAAAAAGCCATGAAAATGGACTAAAAATCTTGACAAATTTTGCAAAACTCTAAAGGAACACTATGACCATACTACCTGCAATTGACCTCAAAGACGGCAAAGCAGTAAGACTCAGCAAAGGACTCATGGAGAGTGCAAAAATCTACTCCAACGAGCCATGGCAAGTAGCCAAAAGATTTGAGGAGTTAGGGAGCAGATGGGTGCACTTAGTAGATTTAAACGGTGCATTTGCAGGGACTCCTCAAAATCTTGAGCAAATCAAGCAAATCAGAGCCAATTGTAACCTCAAACTTGAACTAGGTGGTGGTATTAGGGATGAAGATACCATCAAAATGTATCTTGATTTAGGTGTAGATAGGCTCATTCTAGGCTCAATTGCCCTTAAAAATCCAGATTTTGTCAAAGATATGGCTTCGAAATACCCCATAGTAGTAGGAATTGATGCGATTGATGGTATGGTAGCAGTAGAAGGTTGGGCAGAGGTAAGCACCATTAGTGCTACAGATTTAGCTCGTGATTTTGCAGACGCTGGAGTTGAGGCTATCATCTGTACTGATGTAGGAAGAGATGGGATGATGACAGGGATAAATATAGAGTTCACCAAATCGATACAAGAGGTATCATCACTTGAGACCATAGCTAGTGGTGGACTTAGAGATATAGAAGATATCAAAAGACTCCTTGAAGCAAATATCGATGGTACAATTGTTGGCAAAGCGTTTTATGAAGGGACACTTGATTTACAAGAGGCATTTGAGCTTGTTAAAAAATATGAGTAGTTTGTATGATTGCAAAACAAATCAGAAGCTATCTTTCATCTTTTCAACACTTTTAAGCCATATGGCGATAAACCAATAAGGAAACTAATGGATAAAGAGTATTTTGAGTTAACTATCACAACTGATGAAAAATATATCGATTTACTATCTGATACTATTTGCACTATCAGCGATGAGGGGATAGAGATAGGTAAAAATCAAATCATCATTAGAAGTGAAAACGACCTCATACCACTTCAAAACCAGCTCAAAGATATACTAAGCAGCATAGATGAGATAGAAGCTGATTTTTTGCTTTCAAAAAAAGAAAATAGCGACTGGATAGCAGCCTACCAATCATCCATTGAGCCTATAGAGTCAGGGGAGTTTTATATACA
>DSAK01000087.1 GCA_011372825.1 Campylobacterota bacterium
CAACTCATCACTTACTTGTGTAGCTAGCTCTCTAGTAGGGGTAATCACCAAAGCTCTTTGACACTCACCTTTTGCTATTTTGTCCAAAATAGGCAAGCCAAATGCTGCTGTTTTTCCAGTACCTGTGTGGGCTTGTCCAACCATATCTTTTCCATCTGCTATTATTGGAATAGCCATTTCTTGGATAGGGCTAGGCTCTTTGAAGCCAGCGATTTTGATCCCCTTGGCAATATCAGGATAAAAATCGAATGTAGTAAAATTCATATTATAAACCTTTTTAAAAGGTCAAAGACCTTTGATGTTCAAAATATTTTGAACTTAATAAAATCCCCCACAAGGGACTCAATAAACCCAAAATGCCAAAAGTATCACACCTAGTACTATCCTGTACCATCCAAATAGCACAAATGTAAATCTTTTCAAAAATTCCAAAAATAGCTTGATAGTCCCATATGCCACTATAAATGCCACAACAAATCCAATAATGTATGGTGCTAGATTTGTCTCTTGAAAATCTTTGTAGTGTTTTAGCAAATCATAACCACTCACTGCTAACATCACAGGTATTGCAAGCAGGAATGAAAATTCAGTTGAAGTGCGTCTATCTAAACCAAATAGCATACCGCCTATAATTGTTGCACCTGCTCTGCTTGTCCCTGGAATAAATGAAAAAAGTTGAGCAAATCCTATGTAGAGTGATTCTTTGACTCCAATCTTAGAAACATCCACTATGTGTTTTTTATTTTCATCATAAAATCGCTCAATTAAAAGAAAAATAACCCCACCAATGATAAACATCCATGCAACAATCTCGATAGAAAAAAGCTCTTTTATCTCATATCTAAAAATATACCCAATAACCAACAAAGGGGTTGCTGCTATCATCACATTTATCCAAAGCTTAGTCTCTTTGAGTGTTATCTTTTCACGATACAAAACCATGACAGCTAAAATTGCAGCAAATTGTATAATAACCTCATAAGCCTTCATAATAGTATCTTGCTCAATCCCAAAAAAATCACTCACCATAATCATATGCCCAGTACTTGAGATTGGCAAAAACTCTGTAAACCCCTCAACTACACCTAAAATAATAGCTTGTAAAATATCCATAAAGTTCCTATTGCATCGTAGCTAGATAACTACTCTCTTTTGCCAAAAGTTCATTTGGTGTACCACTATCGACAAGAAACCCATCTTCAAGTACATATATCTTGTCAACATTTTTTATCGTACTCAACCTATGGGCTATGATAATAACCGTTTTTGAATCCAAAAACTCTTTTAACGCTCCAAATAATCTCCACTCAGTATGTGTATCAAGTGCAGATGTTGATTCATCAAAAATCACAACTTTTGGATTTGAGAGCAACATTCTAGCTATTGCTATCCTTTGTCTTTGTCCGCCACTAAGCTTGATACCGTCGCGTCCTACAATCGTATCTAGACCATCTTTGAGTTGTGCTACCACCTCATCAAGTTGCGCTATTTCAATAGCTTTCCTAATTTGATCTTCACTACAAAATGCACCCAAAGTCAAATTAAACCGTATTGTATCATTAAAGAGTTTAGGTTGTTGCAATATCAGATGGATATTTTCACGAACCAACGACAAATTGGTATCTTTGGCTAAAACTCCATCATAAGATATCGAACCCTCTTTTACTGGATAAAACCCGACGATGATATTTGCCAAAGTACTTTTTCCACTTCCACTAGAGCCGACAATTGCGACCTTTTCTCCAGGTTTTATCTCAAGAGAGATATCCTTGAGTATTTGTTGTGTGCCATTGTAAGAAAAAAAGAGGTTTTGTATCTTGATAGAGACATTTTTTTTGCCTAAAAAAGGGTTTTTTGGATTAGCAATAGTAGCTTCTTGCTCTAAAGCATATATCTCATCTATCCTAGCACATGCAGATTTTGCAGTGGCAAGGGTATATTGAAAATTTATTATATCTTGCGTTGGTCCCACCATCACCCACAGATAAGAAAAAACTGCAAACATCAAACCAACACTCAAATCGCTATATGCCACAGCGAGGATACTCACAGCTCGAAAAACTTCATATCCACTCAAAAAAAGCAAAAATGACCATTTCATAGCAACATCACTCTTGTATCCAAAAGCAATTGCATAATCTTTTAACTCTTTGGTTTTTGTCCTAACTACATCAAAAAAGTATCTCTCTTTATTAGTCGCCTTTATCTGATGAAAAAGCTCCAAGGTATCAGAGAGGGTGCCTTGAAATTCGCCAACTGCTCTATTTTCTTCTTTTTTCAAAATGCCAATTTTTCTAGAAAGCTTCGCTGTAAAATAGACAACTAACGGATTAGTTAGAAGGATAAAAATAGCCAATTGCCAATGGATAACCATGAGTATGATACTAGAAAAAAGGAGTGTTAAAAAAGCAATTATTAGCTTACTTACTGTAGTTCCTATAAAACCATCAAGTGTTTCAATATCTGTCACAAGCTTAGAAGTCATCGAACCGACGCTAAACCCCTCATACTCTTTAAGTGAAACATTTTGCAAATGGTTCAAGAGGTTCAGACGTAAAGCAAAGGTAATCTTTTTTGCGATAGTGACAAAAATCTTCGTTTGTAGTATCCCTAGCAATGTTGCAAGGAGTCTTAAAACAAGGATAGTTACAAGAACAATAAGAACATACCAATAAATCTCAAGAGTCCCAAAAATATCTGCAAGTATTTTAGTCAAATTACCATCTTTGCCCAAGAGAAGCTCATCAACCAAAAATGGGATAAAAAGTGGGACGATAGTTATCAAGACAGTAGTCACAATAGCGATAAGCTGTCCTAAAAAAACCAATCTTTTATAACGAAATATCTCTCTTAAAAGCGAGCTAATGGTGCATTTC
>DSAK01000003.1 GCA_011372825.1 Campylobacterota bacterium
AAATGGACAATGATAGGCTTGTTGTCTAATTGGTGTATATCAAAATAGCTACCATCTATAAGTCTAGCTTGAAGATTTGGTATCGTATCAAATGATTTTTTATCGTAAGTGCGATATGTATTTAGCAGTAGCGATATCAAAAAAATCAACACCAAGCCGATGAGTATCTCTCTTAGCCATCGCTTCACAATTAGCGTCCTAAAAAAATGATATTGGGAAATAGTATCACAATTCCCAATGCAACAAGTTGCAAAATGATAAATGGGATAACACCACGATAAATAACCCCTGTAGAGATCAAATCTTTAGCAGCACCTTTGAGGTAAAAAAGTGCAAAACCAAATGGTGGTGTTAGAAAAGATGCTTGTATATTCATCGCTATGAGGATAGCAAACCAGATAGGATCTATAGCTAGAGCATCGATAATTGGCAACAAGATAGGGACAATGATAAATATAATCTCTATAAAATCGACAAAAAAGCCTAAAACAAAGATAATCGCCATAGCAATCAAAACAAAAATCGATTCATTCATGGTATCTTGAGTAAAAAACCCTAACACCATATCCCCTCCACCCAACTGGCTAAAAACTAGAGAAAACGCAGTAGCCCCTATAAGTATGAGAAAAATTATCGATGTTAGCATCACAGTTTCACCCATCGCATACCTAAGAAGTGCAAATGATAAAACACCACGCCACCATGCCAAAGCAATAGCACCAAATACACCTAATGCAGCTGATTGCGTTGGAGATGCAACTCCTGCTAATATAGAGCCTAAAACCAATAATATAAGTCCAATTGGAGGGATGATAGCTTTTAATGCACTAATAAAGACTTCAGAATATGGCTGCTCCAGGGTGATCGCAGGTGCTAGTCGTTTATCAGCCAATGCAAATATCAAAATATAAGCGATATATAAACCAATCAAAATTATACCTGGGATAATCGCAGCTTGAAAAAGATCACGCATATTAAGATGCATCTGATCACCCAATATTATCAAAGCTACAGACGGAGGAATAATCTGCCCTAGCGTACCGCTTGCTGCTATTGTTCCTGATGCTAGTTGAGGCGAGTAGTTGTACTTGAGCATCAATGGTAGTGCGATAAGTGCCATCATCACAACCGATGCACCAACAATCCCAGTGCTTGCACCCAAAATTGCCCCTACAAGTACCACGCTAATAGCCAACCCCCCACGAACAACACCAAAGAGTCGCCCCAAAGACAAAAGTAAATCTTCAGCGATTTTTGACTTCTCTAAAATTAGTCCCATAAATATAAAAAGTGGAACTGCTAGAAGTGTAAAATTGGTCATTATCCCATACGTCCTATAGGGCAACATCTCTAATACTGCTATATCAACCTCATAGGTGATACCAGCAAACAACAGTGCCACACCACCAAATACAAATGCTACTTCAACACCCAACATCAAAAGTCCAAAAGCAACTACACCTAAAAGAATCACAGGATGGACAAAAAATGTCATATCAGTTTGGTATGCCCACCAAATCACAAATCCCAAACACGCCCAAAAACCAAACAATTTAAAGCGATATTTTGCAAGTTTCCTGTAGTGTTTAAAAGCTAACCATAGTGCTTGAATCAACAGCAGCATTACTCCTACAAACAAAACACTTTTGATGATAAAACGGTATTTTAATCCACCAGGATCGCTTGATACTTCTTGTTGTATGTAGCTTTGGGCAACTAATTGCCATATGTCCAAAAGAAAAAAAGTAAGGAATGGCACCGCTAGAAGGAATAAGGAATTTAATCTGATAAGACTCTTAATAGTTGGGGAGAAACGGGCAAAAAATATATCGACTCTCACATGCCTATCTGTTGCCAAAGCATAGGCAAACCCAAAAAGGAAGATGATATCAAAAAAGTGCCATGCCAATTCATAAATAGCACTATATCCGACACCAAACACTTCTCTTGCGATGATATCCAAAAGGACTGCAAATGCAAGAAGCAAAACTGCTCCACTAGCAATAGTGCTAGCTCCAAAAGATATTTTGTCAATATATCTTGCTATTTGTCTCATTTTAGCAGATAAGTATCGAGTCTTTTGTTCCAGCCTTCTCTCCATCTCTCTTCACCGCGTTGTATGGGTGAATTGGCTATACGACGGCTAAGCATCGCTTTTGCACTATCACTAAAAGCTTTAAATCTATCTTGCTCATTAGGATCGATATTCTCTAGTACTTGCAAAAGCCCCCACCCTTGATTGTTGTATCTCTCGCTCTCTAGAGTACCCTCACCTTTGAAATTTACATAATCTATAAGTACGTAGAGTCCATGTTCGTTTATCGAGCCATCTTTGTTATAGAGTATGTTATTGAAGCGCTCTGCAATAAGCTCTTTTTTTTGTTCATCTTCTATCGTCTCTAGTATTTGTGGTAATGCACCATCTAGTCTTTGAGCCAAAAAACTAGCTTGCAATGGAGTTGTTTGCTTGATGAAGGCAAATAATTCCCTATATGTTTGAGAATTACCCTCTTTTGCACGCATAAACTCCTCTTTCGTATTCCAAGGGAATGGGGTTTGTGGTGTAAGCCAATGTGGCATAGGGGTATTTCGCTCTTTCATATAAGCTAATACCATAGGGAAAACTTCACGAAATCTCTCAATATGACCTGCTGGAAACCATATGAAGTGACCTATCCCCAAAGAGGCAAAATCTTCTCCATCGTTCCAATGAATTAGATATTTATCAAGACCTGCACCCTCATTTTGCCAAACTTTTTGCGCTATATACTCCTCTTGAGCGGGTGTGAGGTTGAGATTGGCATGCGCAACAAAACAACCGAAAACAAATAAAAATATAATTCTATACATCATAC
>DSAK01000067.1 GCA_011372825.1 Campylobacterota bacterium
ACCATAAGGCTCCCTTTTGCTGGTCTCATGTGACCATAAAGAGCTTTAAGTAGTGTCGATTTGCCACTTCCACTAGGTCCAGTGATAAAGACAAATTCTCCTCTTTTGATAGAGAAATTTGCATTTTGGATAATCTCATTGTTACCTTTGTCGTATGCCAAAGTGAGATTATCTGCATGAATGACATTTGCCATCTAATATCTCCTTTATTTGTTGGTGTGCTTGATAATTTGCCCTAGAGGCAATAGGATTTGAGGGATAGTAAAAACTCTCCTCGTCTCCCAAAAATAGATATTTATGCTCAGGTCTTGAGAAGTTTCCAAGTGAGCACTTGATAAATATCTCACTTTGCGATATGCGATATATCCGCTCGAAATGGACAAAATAACCATCACAAACTTTAGTTTCTTTTGGCAGTATCTTTTCAATATCATCATTATATCTTATTTTACCAAAAGAGAAATTATAGTTTTTCTCGTCAACAGGGGATAACTCATCACAAACCAAAGTGACATCATAGATATCTTTTGATTGTCGTTGCCATCTTGCTTCATACTTGCTTATTATCGGAAGTGCATGGTTTTTTTGAATGCCTATTTTTGCTTTTTTGAGAGAACTAAAAACTTCTAATGCATACATATAGTACTTATCGCTATCAGTTCGAAGCTCAAGGGTACCACCCACCTTAAGCACTCTCATTGCTTCATTGACAAAATCGACTCCTATAACTCTCCTTGAAGGCTTTTTGTCCCATGGAACAGGAAAGTGGACAAATATTTGTTTTACTGTATTTGATGGCAACATCTCCAAAAACAATCTAGCATCATAATTGACAACCCAAATATTTTTAAGATTTTGAATCTCTATTTGCTTGAGAAGTTGTCCTGCTGATGGTGTGTGTATCTCTATACCTATATAAAGGGTCTTTGGGTTAGCATTTGCTTGATACAATATATGCCTACCACTTCCAAATCCAACTTCGATAGCAACACTATCAAAGTCAAACTCCACATCTATAAAATCTTCAATTTTTTTATAATACTCTGAAGCAAACAGTGGCGGTTTGCGTCTTGTGCTCAGGATATTTGAGCTTAATATCTCAAACTCAAGCACCTTAGCAACCAAATCTATCGCCTCTTTAAGAAGTGAGAGTTTAAGTGGTCTAGTTATTTTTTCAAATTTAAGCATCGCTTCGGTTTGGCTATATCTATAGAGAAGCAAAAATCTCTCGTCTTGATAATTTATACCCAAAAGTATCTCATCATAATTGATTGCGTGCGCCACAAACTCTATGGGAACTGGCTCTTTTTTGGCTCTTGCCTCAAGTGTCTCTTTAGATATAGGAGTTACTTTAATG
Organism: Campylobacterota bacterium; assembly: GCA_011372825.1. Classification (GTDB taxonomy): domain Bacteria; phylum Campylobacterota; class Campylobacteria; order Campylobacterales; family Sulfurovaceae; genus BN30871. Next base: position 1,358 of record DSAK01000067.1, read on the forward strand.
TGAGGCATCAAAAGCCTCCTTGATAGCACTTGGGGTTATAAGCTCCATTGCTTCACCTCCAAATTTAGTATAGATAAAATGTTTCATATCTTCAAATAGTGGCGCTTCAAACTCAACTCGTTGCGCAGTTAACGGATGGATGAAATAGAGCACTCTAGCATGCAAGAAAACTCTTGGCACCCCTTTGCCTTTGTATCCGTATAGCTCATCGCCCAATATATGTCGCCCCAAAGTTGCTAAGTGAACCCGTATCTGATGCGTTCTGCCGGTGAAGAGCTTAGCTGCAATTAGCTCTACATGCTCGTTATTTGAAATTAGCTTTGCAAATGCACTTTTTGCACTTTTGCCACCCTCAACAACTGCCATCTTGAGACGATTGTTTGGACTTCTAGCTATTGGTGCTTCAACTTCTATATTCTCTTTGAGTGGATAGTCAATTAGAGCTATATAGTATCTCCCCATACTTTTGTCCTCAAGCTGGCGACTTAGTGCCTCATGCGCTTCATTGCTTTTTGCTACCACTAACGCTCCTGTGGTCTCTTTGTCTATGCGATGGACTATGCCGTGTCTCTCTTCACCGCTTAGAGTAGAGAGCGAAACCCCTCTTTGTTTGAGCCAATCAACTAGTGTTGCCTCTTTGACGCTAGGGGCTGGATGGACCACAAGTCCACATGGCTTGTTAATCACCATGAGATGTTCATCTTCAAAAAGCACCTCGACATCGAAGTCAACTTCAGCTACCTCTTTTTGTTCTACCTCTGGCAAAGTGTATGTTACCCTATCACGAGGGCGAACTTTTTGGCTTGTCTTGGTTACTACTTTGTCATTGATACCCACAAAACCTTTTTCGATGAGTTTTTCTACTTGGTTGCGGCTAGCATTTAGATGTGTTGCTAGCACCTTATCTATACGACTATCTTCATTTGCAACAAAACTCTCTTTATTCTCTTGTGTCATCTATACTCTTCTTATTGAATTGATGCGATTATATCATAGCGGTGCTAAGAGATGCTAAGTGGGCTTTGTGTGCTATCGCTCCAACCTTCGTAGAACTTCCAAAGCTTCCATTTTGAACTTAACCTATTGTCTTATTCTGTATTGGAACTGATATATTTTTTAAACATCATCATTTTGTTGCTTCTATACATTCCTACACGGGCATGGTAACGAGGGAAATTGGCTAATTTTACATGAAGACTTTCTAGTTTTTATTTTGTATTTCAACAACATTGTCATCGCCAAACCACTCCCTAGCTCTACGAAGAGTTTCTTTTTCTGGCTGCGGAAAGTACACAACTAGATTATCTTTCACGCGTGAACAAGCAACATAAAAAATTTTTCTTGTTCTTTCAATTATATTTTCATTGCCAGCTTTATTTTCAAACAAATATTTAAAGTTGTATCGATTCCATTTTCCATTATCCAATATAACAAAAACATTATCAAATTCTGCACCTTTTACTCCATGCTGTGTTGAATATGGCGAAAGCTCTTGTC
>DSAK01000172.1 GCA_011372825.1 Campylobacterota bacterium
CGCTTGGGTGTAGTTTTTTAGTATATCTGTTGTCCGTTCTTTTTGTTCTTTTGTATAACAGATAATTTTTTTTGCTTCACTAAAACCTAAAAACTCTAATACTTTTTTGAAATTGTGTTTTGCAATCATAAGCTAATCATTACGAAAATTATATAAATTTTTGCCATATTAACAATCACCTTTCAAATCTATCTGTAATTCAAAAAAACTACCTTTTGCTCACCTCTTGGCAAAGTTTGACAAAATACTTAGCATTTTCTACTGGTACATCAGGGAGTATCCCGTGACCTAAGTTAAATATATGTCTTCCATCACGCATTGTATCTGCTAGAGATTCTACACAAGCTTTTGTAGCTTCTTTGGAATATAAACGACAAGGCTCCATATTGCCTTGAAGTACATATCGCTCCCCTAACTTCTCTTTGGCTAACGCCATAGGAGTACTCCAATCGACACCAAATACATCAAAGTTGCCATATATATTATCCAAAAAAGCAGGGATACCTTTTGGAAACATAATGATAGGGATATGAGGATATTTTGCTTTTATAAAGTCGCTTATTTGTACCATATATCTCCATGAAAACTCATCATATTTACTAGGCTCAATAGCTGCTGCCCAACTATCAAAGATTTGTACCACATCAACTCCAGAGAGAATTTGCTTCTCTAAATAGTACTTGACCACTTCGGTTACTTTAGCAAGTATCTTATGAAGGAGAGCTGGATTTGAATACATCATCTTTTTGCAAATATTATATGTTTTTGTTCCTTGACCTTCTATCATATAAGTTGCCAATGTCCATGGAGCTCCAGTAAAGCCAATAAGGGCTTTATCGTCTGCTAGTTTTGCCCTTACTAGCTTGATGGTATCATATACATAAGTGAGTCTTTCAGCAACCTCTTTGCCACCTAAAAGTGCATCTATATCATCTTCTGTGACGATAGGCTTGTCAAATACCGGCCCTTCGCCTTTGATAAAGTCTAACTTCATACCCATCTCATTTGGGACAACCAAAATATCACTAAAAAGTATAGCAGCATCCACGCCAACTATATCGATAGGTTGCAATGTCACCTCGCAAGCAAGAGCTGGGTTGTGACAAAGATTGAGAAAATTTCCAGCCTTTGCTCTGACCTCCATATATTCAGGTAGATAACGCCCCGCTTGTCTCATCATCCACACAGGAGTATAAGGCGTACTTTTACCAAAACACGCATCTACAAATATTTTTGACACATAAAAACCTTTTTATTTTTTTCCAACTTTACCCAAAAAGTACAAACCAACAGCAAGAGCTGTGATTGCCAATGCAAAATACAACAACTCCAGCGGTGTCTCATAAGTCATATGAAGCACCCTTTGAAAGTAGTTGACTACAAGCACCATGACAACAACTTTTGCTATCTTGTCTTTGAGTTGGTCAAGCGAAGTTACAGAGAGTATGGTATCGCAATTTTCAGCGTCTGTATCACAAGCATCTTCGATGTCTGCGATAAATAGCTCATAGATACCAAATGAAAATATGAGCATCACTACAGCGATAAGATAGAGATCAACCGCACCAATAATCCCTGATACAATATCTTCATGAAAATGCTCAGGATGGGCTCCTGTAGTAATCACCTCAAAAGTATAGGTTGCAACTTCTAGTATATCAGCACTTGCAACTACAAAAAGTATAATAGCACCCACAAAACCAAAAAACACTGCGAGGAGTACGATAAATCGACTCTTCCAAAGTGTCGTACCGAATATCTTTTGAATATCACTACTTTTCATTATGTAACCTTATCCATTTTTGTGCAATCCTTACTGAATTTGTAGCAGCTCCAACGCGTACTTGATCAGCTACAACCCAAAGGTGTAATATGTTTGGCGAGAAGGTATCTTTGCGAATTCTACCAACATAAGTATAGTCAGTATCAGTAGCGATTGTTGGCATCGGATATTCTCCATGTTCGATATCGTCAATCACTTTGACATTTTCAAAATTTGCCAAAGCCTCTCTTGCATCTTGAACACTCACGTCAACACCATCTTTGAATGTGATAGTGATAGATTCGCTATGGCTTCTAAGAACAGGTACACGAACACAAGTTGCGCTAACGGCAAAGTTTGTGTGCATGATTTTAGCTGTCTCATTGACCATTTTCATCTCTTCTTTTGTATATCCATTAGGCTGTGGTATGTCAATCTGAGGAATTACATTGAGTGCTATACGATATGGAAAAGCCTTTGCTTCACTCTCATCTAATTTAAATGCAAAAAAATCTTGCATTTGTCGCACCAACTCCTCCATCCCCTGCTTACCAGCTCCACTTACTGCCTGGTAAGTACTTACATCGACCCTTTTTATACCATATAAGTCATCCAAAGGTTTGAGTGCGTGCACCATCTGTATAGTTGAACAATTTGGATTTGCTATCACACCACTCTCTTCCCAAAGCTCAATATCTTCTGGATTGACTTCAGGTACCACAAGCGGTACTTGTGGATCCATACGGAAATGGCTAGTATTGTCTATCACTACTGCACCACTTTGGACTGCATACTTGGCAAATTGAGCCGATATGCTACCCCCTGCAGAAAAAAATGCAATATCTATATCTCTTCCATCAAATACCGTTGGAGTCAACTCTTCTATACGATATTTTTTGCTATTAAACTCTATCTCTTCTCCAGCACTTCTAGCGCTTGCAAGTGGCAAGAGATTTGCTACTGGAAACTCTCTCTCCTCAAGGATTCTAAAGAGCTCTTCCCCTACAGCTCCACTAGCACCAACAACTGCTACATTATATCTTTTCAAACTTTTTCCCTTTAGTCTTCTAAGTCATC
>DSAK01000179.1 GCA_011372825.1 Campylobacterota bacterium
TAATAATCTTCAATATCCATTTTTTTATAAGAACTTAAAGCATTTGCAATATATAAATTTCCACCGTTATAGCTACAATATTTTTGAGCACCAGTTATTCTCTCATAGCCCCAAGGTATTTGAGCCGTACTATCAATATTAAATAACTCTTTAGGAGTGCTACTTTTTATTACGGTATCCTTATATTTTTTACTTTGAAGCCAAAATTTTGAATTAGTATTTTGAAGATTATCGTGAGTGGCGAGGTAATATCTTGAGTATGTTCTTAAAGTTCCGCCACCCATCATATTGTTTTGTCGAAGAGCAATATCTTTTTTCATATATTCAATCTCATAACTGTCTTTAGCCGAAGCACATTTGTAAAAACCACTATAATGACCAAAACCTTGTCTTGTCATATCATTTCTATATTGTACATAGTCCATACTGAATGATGTTGGCAGCTCTTGCAATTCATTTATAACTTGATCGCCGTATATTCCATTGCCACCTATGGCTTGGCAATACTCTTTAGCATCTCCAAGAACTTCCATAATATCTCTTGCATCTGCTAAACTTGATTGCTCATTATATGTTCTGTATTCTATGATTGTTTGGTGAGGTTTTTCGGCGATAATATCATAATTTCCAGTTTCATTGGCTCTTTTTTTAACGATATAGTCTTTGAAGCTTTTAATATCCTTTGTTACTGGAATTGTTGGTTGAGTACCAGCACATCCAGAGAGAAGAACTGTTGCAGCTATCCCACTTATGAGTAAAAGATTATATTTTTTCATTTTAAAGTGTCTCCCATTTCCCTTTTTCTTTATATTGTATTTCGGTGCATCCCCAAGCTGGCATACCATAATCGTCCAGAGGAGCAAAAGCATCTTCGCTTGAGCCGTCATCGCTATAACCTTTTGCATACACTTCCCCGTCATCGTCCAAAAGTCTAAATTCACAAGTTAGCTCTTTTTCGAGGTGAGGTTCGTAATCGGCGGAGCAAATTGGCTCTTCAAGTTTTCTATCGAAAGCGATAATGATTTTCCACATATGTTACCATCCTTTTTGTAATTTCTAGCATAATATTATCTAAAATTTGGTAAATTGTCAATAAATACTATTGACAAATAGAACAAATGATGCTAAAATTTGTTTAAGTTTTTGGAGGTGTAATATGTCAAGCAAACCAGTTCCTATGTTTAAAAATGACGGATTAAATATTTTGAAACACGGCAAAGAGTCTAGTATATTTGATTTTTTAGAGCCACTAGCCGAGGTGTCAAAACCTCATCAAGAGAGTATTAAGGAGAGAGATTATGCAGACTGTAATTGATGCTAAAATCGGACTTATTAATATCTTTAAAGCTGATGAGCTTGACACACATATCCAAAAAATTGACACTTTATTGAATGGCCAGATTTTGAAGCCAAATACTAAGACAAACTTAGATGATTTTTTTAATGGTGAGGTGGAGTATTTGGGCTTATATGACGGCTATATGCAGTTTAAAATTGGAGAGGATAGCGACCTTTTTGGCTCAACTGTATGGGTAAACTCTTTTAAAAAAATCACTGATACGAGAATATGTACTGTATATCAAGCAGGAACCGCACGAGACTACAATTTCAAGAACGGAGTATGGAAATAATGGACTTAACACCAGAGCAACAACAAATAGTAGAAACAGAGTTTGATGATGTGCTTTTAGTCAATGCGTATGCAGGAACTGGAAAGACAAGTACCTTGGTTAGATTTTGCGAAGCAAGACGAGGTAAAAAGATACTTTATATGGCCTATAACAGTGCTATGGCAAAAGAGGCAAAATCGAAGTTTAAACACCTTGGAGCAGGCGTTTTTGTAAAGACAATGCACTCTTTGGCGTATGCAGCTATTGGGAAAGATTATAAAGAGCGTTTTGGAAATTTAAGAGCACTTGATATGTTGCCATTTTGTGAAGATGTGGCCGAAAAAGAACAATACTATCACGCCTATTTGCTTTTAAAGTTGATCCGTGATTTTTGTAATTCTAAATACACAATGGAGGAGTTTACAAACAATCTATCAAAAAACGGTACCGATTGGGGGCGTGAGAATAAAGCGAGTGTGAGCTACTTTCTTGACAAACTACCAAAAGTTTGGGAGCAGTTGCAAACAGATGATACACTTGCTTATGAACACGATTTTTATCTCAAAAGATACCAGTTGTCAGAGCCTAGGTTGTACTTTGATTTCATCTTGGTTGATGAGGCTCAAGATATTAACGGTTGTGTAATCGATATTGTGATGAGACAGAGATCTAAAAAGGTATTTATCGGTGATACTTTTCAAAGCATCTATAAATTTCGAGGAGCAACAGACTCTCTTGAGAGATTAGCGAAACTCAATGGAGCTGTAACACTATATCTTACACAATCTTTTAGATGCCCTAGAGTTGTCGCTGGAGTAGCAAATCAATATCTGTATTTGCTCAATGCTCCAAAATCATTTAAAGGTACTCTTATTGAAAAAGAAGATGTGCCAACACAAACGGCGGTCATTGCCAGAACAAATGCGAAGCTCTTTGATTATGCCATTGAAAATATTAACAAAAAGCTTCATTTTATCGGTGGAATTAACAGCTACAATTTTCAAGACCTCATCGATATTCAAAATTTACAGTGGGGTAAAAGTGATTATATCAAGAACGGTTTTATTAAGAAGTTCTATGATATGGATGAGCTTGTAGATTATGCAGATGAGGCGAACGAAGTAGATCTAAAAGTGAAAATCACTACTGTTAGAAAATATATGAAGCATAATATTAGAGATTTAGTCA
>DSAK01000178.1 GCA_011372825.1 Campylobacterota bacterium
AAATCTTTTGGTTCTTTATGCTGTAGACAATACAAAACAAAAAAGACCAAATGAGATTTCTGAGGTGTTAAGGAGCATACTTAGAGAAGTACAAGAATTAAACGCAACTCAACAAGAGATAGATTTTTTTGTACAGCAACAAGAATCAGAATGGCAAAAAAGGATATTTTATAGAATTTTTACTAACCAACACACTATGCTTCCGCAAGTTTTTAACCAACTTCAACAAACTAGAGAGTGCATGCAGCAAGCTAGCGATTTTAATGCAACAAATGGGTGTGTTGAGTCATTAAGGCCATTTATGTACCAAGCGAATCTTTCACCGATATATAATCAAACAATAGCAAACCTGGAGACATCTGAGGCGATTTTAGAGCAGCTCAACCGTGATATTTTTATGTTGGCACCAAAGATAGCGTGCATTAACAAATCAAAAAACATAGCAGATGTCATTGAGTGTCAATAAAGATTTTATGATTTGAATTAAGAAAAAACTTATCGATTTTTGTTGATTTATTATTTAACTATTATTTTAATTTTATATGATATAGTCTCGTTGTTAATAAAAATTATTAGATAAGGACAAATATGTTAGTAACAAAAAAAGCTCCAGATTTTACTGCTACAGCAGTTTTGGCAGATGGCTCAATAGTCGAAGATTTTAATCTTTATCAAAATTTAGGCGAAAAAGGTGCAGTACTATTTTTCTATCCACTTGACTTTACTTTTGTGTGCCCAAGTGAAATTATCGCTTTTTCAAATAGAATAGCTGAATTTGAGAGTAGGGGAATAAATGTAATTGGTGTCTCAGTAGATAGTCAATTTTCTCACTTTGCTTGGAGAGAAACACCTGTAGAAAATGGCGGTATCGGTCGTATCAAGTATCCACTAGTAGCCGACCTTAATAAGCAAATTTCACGAGATTATGATGTGTTGTTTGACGGCTCAGTCGCACTTAGAGGTAGCTTCCTTATAGATGCAGATGGCACTGTAAGGCATGCAGTTATCAACGATTTGCCACTAGGTAGAAATATAGATGAGATGATAAGAATGATTGATACCATGCTCTTTACAAATGAACATGGCGAAGTGTGTCCAGCAGGTTGGCAAAAGGGCGATGAGGGTATGAAAGCAGATACAAAAGGTGTTGCAGAGTACCTTGCAAAACACTCTAGCGAATTATAATTTTATAGAATTGATCATGGTAGATTATGTCGAACTACTAAAAGCTCATGGACTCAAAGCTACTTTTCAGCGGATGCATTTGCTTGAAGTATTGCATAACCATGGTCATATGGACGTAGAAGAGATCTATGCAGAGGTAGCAAAAGTGCATCCCTCTTTGTCATTGGCTACGGTTTATAAAAATATCATCATCATGACCAAAAAAGGTGTTTTGGTAGAAGTTGCTATCAACGGTAAAAAATCAAAATACGAAATAGCCAAGGAGGAGCATCTCCATCTTGTTTGCACAAAATGTGGAAGCATACAAGATGTTTTCACACCCTTTAAAGCGATTGAAAACATTGATGAATTAGAGAAGTTTACCGTAGAAAAACAAGAAATTACACTTTATGGAGTGTGCGCCTCTTGTTCAAGCATTTTGCATACATCTTAGTTGCGAAAAAGTGCTGAACCAATTCGAACAAGATTTGAACCACACTTGATGGCTAATTCATAGTCGCCGCTCATACCCATTGAGCAGATAGTAGCTCCTTCTTTTTGGAGCTTTTCAAAAATCTTAAATGTCTCTTCAAAACTTTTTTGAACTATTTTGTTATCACTTGTATTTGCCCCTATACTCATGACCCCTTTGAGGTTGATGTGTTGACATCTGGTAGCTATTTGTTGGTATAGATCGATAGCAATCTCTGGAGATGTGCCACTTTTTGTCTCTTCATTTGAGCTATTTATCTGTAGTAGACAATCGAGCTTTTGACCTTTTGTTGCTAATCTTGCCTCAAGCGCTTCTGCTAACTCTAAGCTATCAAGTGATTGCAATAAAAATGGCTCTAAAGCTAAAAGTTTATTGATTTTATTTTTTTGTAATGTCCCTATCATATGCCACTCTAGTGGCAACTCTTCTAGCTCTTTGTTTCTTGATTCTAGTTGCTGCACTTGATTTTCGCCAAATGCTCTTTGTCCAAGAGAGTAGAGTGTAGTGATATTTTCAACACTTGTATACTTTCCCGCAACGACCAATTTTACAATATGATGATGACTAACTTTGAGTCTAGCTTGTTCGATGTTAGCAATGACATCATCTAGATTACTCCTGAGTTGTTCTTTGTCCATTTTTATCACCCCAATAATCTGTTTATATCGTTATAAATTCCTAAAAACATCAATCCAAAAAGAATCACCCAGCCACCTAATGTGAGCCTATACATAGCAGTATCACTTGGAGCTTTTCTAGTAACCATTTCGTAGAGATTGAACATGATATGCCCTCCATCAAGTGCAGGAATAGGGAGAAGATTGAGAACTCCAAGGTTGACTGAAATAAGTGCAGTGAAAAATAAAAGTGAAATTATCCCGGCATTTGCTGCTTTTGCAGTGATATCTACTATACCAATTACACCCGCTATTTGGTCAGCACCAACAACACCGGTTATAAGTTTTTGGATACTTTGCATGATAAGTAAGCTAGCTTTTTTTGTCTCATCTGCTGCATATTGCAAGCTACCAATGAGACCAAAGTGCGCTGACTCTTGAGTCCCTAATGGAGATATCCCTATAATTTTCCTTTGTATAGGTTCACCAAAGATATTTTTATCCTCTATAGTTTGAGGGG
>DSAK01000188.1 GCA_011372825.1 Campylobacterota bacterium
AATTATACACACAAAGTATAACGCCATTAACCTTAAACAAAAATAAAAACACTGTTTAAGGTTGATTTAATCTATACTATGATATAATTACGATATAACAAATAAAAGGAGACACAATGCAAGAAATCGAAATCAAAAAATTTGTGATACCTCAAATCGAGGTAAACTTTGAAGAGGTTAAGGCGGCTTTATTAAAAGGTATCAAGAAATACGACATTATCGTAACTCAAGATACAGTTAAAGAATCAAAAACTATGGCCACTGAGCTGAATAAGCTTAGTGGGAAACTTGATAAAGTCCGAAAAGAAAAAGTGGCAGAGATGAAACAGCCTATCGACGACTTCACGGCTAAAATGAATGAGCTAAAAGGGATTTGCCAAGATAGCAGGCAAAAGATTTTAGCCCAAGTTCAAAAGTTTGAAGATGAGCAGGTAGAAGCGTGCAAAGATTTACTCGACAAATACCTACTTAGACAATACGAAAAACAAGAGGTTACTGAAGAGTTTAGAAAAAGTACTATTCAAGACCTTGCTATGCTCAGCAACATCACTACAGCAGGAAGTTTAGCCAAAAAAGCAAGAGATGAGGTCGAAAAAAGAGTAGCAGAAAACAAAAAGCTACAAGACAAGGTGCAAATGAGACTACTCTCTCTTGAAAATGAGAGTTATAAAGCGGGCTTAAAAGAGCCTATAACAAAAGAGAGCATTGGTCACTTCCTATATGCCGATGATGAAGAGTATTTAAGCAGACTCCAAACACTCATACAAAGTGAATTACAACGCCAAGAGCGTATGCAAGAACGCATTAGACAAGAAGAAGAGCGAAAAGCACAGCTTGAAGCACAAAAGCAATTACAGCAAGAAAGAGAGGCTTTTGAGCAAAGGCAAGAGGTGCAAACGAAGTCCGCACCAGCTCCAGAACCTCAGATAGATAGCGACGGGTTACAAGTGTACCGAGCTGTCGCTACTTTTGAATTTAAGGCAAAAGCAGGGATAGAAAAAGAGAAGATTGCAAATGCCATTAAGGACAAATTAGAGAAAGCAGGCTTCACTAGCCTTGTTGGTTTGGAGGTGATGTAATGATGATACTAGAGATTGAAGATGAAAAATACACAATGATACCAAACGAAGAGTATCATAGTAGGGATGAGTTGAGTGCAAGTCAAATCAAAACGCTACTCAACAACCCATATGAGTTTCTACACCCGCAAGAGATTAGCTCAAAAAACCTTGATATTGGTTCAGCTTTGCACAAGCTTGTGCTAGAAAAAGAAGACTTTTATAAAGAATTCGCAGTTGCTCCCGATGCAAACAAAAGAACGATAGCAGGTAGGGAGGAGTTTGAAGACTTTATGGAAGCAAATAAGGGCAAAAGAATACTCACAAAGCAAGATTTTGAGCTATGTGAAGCTATGGCAGAAGCAGTACTGCAAAGTCCATCAGCGAACATTTTGCAGGGTGGAGTTGCAGAGGCTAGTTTTTTCGGAGAGATAGACGGAGTCAAAACAAGATGCAGACCCGACTATTACAATGAAGATTTAGGCTTAGTTATCGATTTGAAAACAACCGATGATGCAAGCCCCGATGCTTTTAGCAAGACGATAGCAAACTATGGCTACTACATACAAGCCCCCTTTTACCTTGATACCCTTAAAAGTGCAGGGTATAAAGCAGATAAGTTTTTGTTTGTCGTGGTAAGCAAAAAAGAGCCTCATATGGTTGGATTTTATACCATCGACCAAGTGGCTATGGATTTTGGTCGAAGCGAGTACAAAAGAGCTTTTGAGATTTATAAAAATATCAAAGACTACGATGTACCGTTTTTTAAAGATATGACCACGGGAGAGGTAGTGCAAACTTTAACATTGCCAAACTATGCCTTTTACAAAAAAGACGCAAAATTAATTTAAATTTAGGAGGAAGTTATGAACAACATTACACAAAGAGAACAAACAATCAAAAGCGGGCTTTTAGCACAGCAAAGGATGGTTAAAAGCCTTTTAGGGGACAAAGCAAAGGCAGATAAGTTCTTAGCAACCGCGGCTAAAGTCGCAACAGATTATAAGCTAAGCAATTGCAATCCTCAAAGCATAATTGACGCTTGTATACAAGTTGCGCAATTAAACTTAGACCTAAGCCCCTCTTTGGCACAAGCTTATTTAGTGCCGTTTAAAACCAAAAATGGGGGCAAAAATGTTCAACTCATCGTCTCTAAAAACGGTTATATTGTGCTTTTAGACAGAGCAGGATGGAAAACCAAAAGCTTTATCGTTAGAGAGGATGATTATTTCTCATACAAAATTAACGGTTTTGAAGAAAAAATTGAGTTTGAAAGAAACCTTGATGCGACAGATGAGAGCTTCAAATACGCAGTAGCAATGGCAAAAAGTCCCGATGGGGAGATTTTTATCGAAATTATGAACAAGGCGCAAATCGAAAAACACCGGCTTGTTAGTAACAACCAAAAGGGAGAGCCGAGCGATGTTTGGGCTCAATGGTATGAGGAGATGGCAATAAAAACTGTCTTTAAAAAGTTAGCTAAAAAGCTACCGTTGGGTGAAGAGGTCGCAACAGCGATAAGCGTTGATGATAAAGTCATCGAAGTAACTCCAGAAGAGAAACCTAATGAAGACTTAAACAAAATGCTCGAGCAACCCAAAGAGGAGAAAAAAGAGGTAGTAGATCAAGAAACGGGCGAGGTTAAGCAACAAACAAGCTTACTTGATAATACAGAAGAGATACCGGTTTAAAACCATAAGAAAGGAGTGCGTGATGAGAGA
>DSAK01000191.1 GCA_011372825.1 Campylobacterota bacterium
TAATTTAAATGGTGCTTTTGGTATACTGAGTAATGTAGCGTGGGTTGGTAATACCCCTTATGAACTTGATTATCTCAGAGAGCATGAGATTGAGATGAAGCTTTCAGGAACATATCCGGTAATAGATAGTGTTGATAAATTTCCAAGATACCTCCAACATATTATACCAGCTGACAATACAAGGATACTAGATGCAAGTAAAGTCAGAATGGGAGCACAGCTAGCACCTGGAACTACTGTGATGCCTGGGGCTAGCTATATCAACTTCAATGCAGGAACATTAGGTGCGGTGATGGTAGAGGGGCGTATATCAAGCTCTGCGATAGTTGGGAGTGGAAGCGATGTTGGAGGAGGAGCAAGTATACTAGGCGTTTTAAGTGGTACTGATGGTAATCCTATCAGCATAGGAGAAAATACCCTTTTGGGCGCAAATTCGGTTACAGGAGTGCCGCTAGGTGATGGGTGTATTGTTGATGCGGGGATAGCTATCTTAGCTGGTACAAAAATATCTATTTCGCCACAAGAATTAATCAAAATCCAACAAGCCAATCCGGGTGCTCAACTTGAACAAAAGAGTATTTTTAAAGGCTCAGAGCTTCAAGGTTTGCATGGGATACACTATCGTCAAGATTCAACAACAGGTGAGATTATAGGGCGCAGAAGTACAAGAGAGGTGACTCTCAACAGTGAGCTCCATTGAGTATCAATATGGAGCAATATGAGTTGCTAAGAGATGTTCTCCTTTTGGCACTATCAAAAAAAGAGTCAAGCGAGACGATAGAAGATATCCTCAAGATGCTTGAATCCTCTGGAGCGATGAGTCTGCAAGAGGGTCATGAGATAATCTTAGACCTAAAGGAAAAAGGTGCTATTGTCGGGGATGGACTCTCTTTTGTAGGGCTTGCATTGGCAAAAGAGGCACAGCAAAAATTTACACTATAAGGAGTAGCTACTATGCTAAGCACACAAGCAAATGAGGCGTTCAATGAAGACAGATATGAAGACTCTTTTGCAATGCATACAACACTAGCAAAAAATCCAAAAGATAAAGATGCACTATATATGTTAGGCCGTCACTATATGGATGGGCTAGGGGTTGAAGCCAATTACGATAAAGCTATTTCCCTACGGAAAAGGACAGCAGAAGCTGGAAGCATAGATGCACAATATGCACTACTTGAACGCAACCAAACAACTTCAAAATGTTGCAAGGGGTAAGATGCGTATCGATAAATGGCTTAGTTGTGTAAATGTAGTCAAAAGACGGACAGTCGCCTCTGATATGGTCAAAAATGGTGTTGTGCTTGTCAACGGTGTCGTTGCTAAGCCATCAAAAAATGTTGCAGTTGGAGACGTGATTACTATACGCTATCTCAACGGCGATAGTAATTTTAAAGTATTAGCGATACCAACTACAAAAACGATACCAAAAAGTCAAAAAGAGCTTTTTGTTGCTTCACTCTAAAGGAGATACCATGGATACAACACAAAAAAAATTTGAAGAGCTTTTTTCAGGCAATATGCAAGAGGATAGTGCACATGATTTTTTAGTTGGATTATATGAGAAAAAAGAGACTGCTCATGAGATAGCAATAGCCGCCAAAGTTATGCGCAAACATGCACTCTCATTGCCAATTGATGATTTGCTTGCTAGTGAAGCTATCGATATCGTTGGAACAGGCGGGGATAGAAGTGGTACTTTCAATATCTCTACAGCAGTCTCATTGCTTGTTGCTTCTTTGGGGTGCAAAGTTGCAAAACATGGAAATAGAAGTATCACTAGCAAGTCAGGCTCAGCAGATGTTCTAGAGGCTTTGGGGATAAATTTGCATTTAGATCCAAGCAAACAAGCACAAATGCTTCAAGAGGGTGGATTTTGTTTTGTTTTTGCACCTGATTATCACCCAGCTATGAAGCATATCATGCCAATACGCAAATCGATTCCTCATAGAACTATTTTCAATATCTTAGGACCATTGACAAATCCAGCAGGAGTACAAAAATATCTTTTGGGGGTTTTTGATCCAGAGTTTATCCCACCTATTGCTGAAGCTATGTTGGAGCTAGGAGTTAAGAGAGCTTTTGTAGTGAGTAGTCAAGATGGAACAGATGAGATATCTTTGGGGGCGAAAACATCTTTTGCTTATATAGAATCAGGCCTGGTAAGTTATGGTGAGATTAATCCTCAAGCTTTTGGTTTTGCTCCAGCTTCAAAAGAGGAGCTTTTGGGCGGTGATAGCACAATGAATGCGCAAATTATAAGGGATATATTTTCGACCGAAGAACAAGGTCCAAAGAGAGATGTTGTTTTGCTCAATGCTGCATTTGCACTGTTTGTAGCCGGTGCTTGTAGAGACATCCCACATGGTATAGAGATGGCAAAAGAGGCTATCGATTATGGTAAGGCTTCAGCACATTTAGCCAAACTTATTACACTTTCAAACACCCTATAATGAGTAAAAAAATAACAACAACACTTGAAAACATTGAGATTGTTGTAGCAAAATTAAAAGAGATATTACCATCACACTGCATACTCTTTTTAAATGGAGATTTAGGCTCAGGCAAAACAACACTAGTCCAAGCTATTGCAAGTTCGTGTGGCATTAAAAGCGATGTCACATCCCCAACTTTTAGCTTGCAACATGTATATAGCAAGAGTTTTTTTCATTATGATTTATACCGTATCGATACTCAAAGTGTTTTAGAGATGGGGCTTTTTGAAGAGTTTGACAAACAAGGTTGGCATTTTGTAGAGTGGGGCGAAGATAGCCTTAGA
>DSAK01000129.1 GCA_011372825.1 Campylobacterota bacterium
GATCGCAAGAGTATAAAAAAGTAGCCGATGTAGTTGTAGATGTTGAGAATTTAAGCCTTGAAGAGGTTTTAACACAAATTGCCAAAGCTATAAAACTTCCACAAAGTTAAAGAATTTAAAAATTTTTTCTGCGATGATTTTGATAGTTTTATGACACGATACTTTTATCAGACTTGATGCTGATTTTTTATCCTAATTGGCTATAATTTTATCACCATATTTTAGCAGGATTACATGCACAGATTTGAAGCCTATCTAGAGTCCCATATACCACACACAAAAAGCTTTCATCCACATTACGAAGAGGCATTTGTAGCTATGCTACATGCTGGAGGCAAGAGGTTTCGTCCGCAATTGATTTTGTCAATTGTGGAGGCATATGAGCCTTTGCTTTATGATTCAGCTATGAGTGTAGCTCTTGCTGTAGAGATGTTTCACACCTATTCTCTTATCCATGATGATCTTCCAGCGATGGATAATGCTGAGCTTAGACGAGGCATGCCAACCCTACATAAAAGATATGATGAGGTTACAGCTATTTTAGTGGGCGATGGACTCAATACAGATGCTTTTTTACTCATCGCTATGTCCCCTTTGAGAGCGGATGTTAAAATCAAGCTCATTGAACTTTTGGCACTCAATGGTGGCTCAAAGGGGATGGTGCTTGGTCAAGCTATTGATTGTTATTTTGAAAATAAACCTCTTGAAATTGATCAAGTTGAATTTATGCATATAAACAAAACAGCCAAACTCATAGCTGCTAGCTTACAAATGGGGGCAGTTATAGTTGATTTACCACATGATATACAAAAAAAGTTATATGATTTTGGTATCGATTTGGGACTCTTGTTTCAAGTTCAAGATGATATCATAGATGTAACTCAAAGTGAGATTGAATCGGGCAAAACAATACAAAATGATACAGATAAAAATAGTTTTGTTAAACTCTTAGGACTACAAGAGAGCTTAGAGTATGCCAATAGCCTTGCTGCTACTTTAGAGAAAAGATTTAAGAGTTTTGATGCCGTGATGCAAAATGCACTCCAAGATGTAGTGAATAGTTATCTCTATAGACATAAAAATTAAAATCAACAAGAAGGAAACACATGCCAAATTCACCCGAAAATCAGATGCGAAAAAAGATGGCAAATACCATCAGGTTTTTAGCTGCAGATATGGTTCAACAAGCCAATAGCGGTCACCCTGGAGCCCCTATGGGACTTGCTGATATAGCTGTAGTGTTGAGTGAACATCTCAAGCACAATCCAAAAAATCCAAAATGGCTTAATCGCGATAGAGTAGTTTTTTCTGGCGGACATAGCTCAGCACTTATCTATTCGCTTTTGCATTTGTGGGGGTATGATCTTAGTCTTGAAGATTTGAAAAAGTTCCGTCAACTTGATAGCAAAACCCCTGGACATCCAGAATATGGACACACTGATGGCGTCGAGATAACTACCGGACCACTAGGTCAAGGGATAGCCAATGCAGTTGGTTTTGCTATGGCGAAGACTTATACAGCAAATCAAGTAAATAGTGAAACATGCCAGCTGATAGATCACAAGGTGTACTGTTTATGTGGTGATGGAGACTTACAAGAAGGAATTAGTTATGAAGCCTGTGCATTGGCTGGGCATTTGGGGCTTAAAGATTTGATACTCATCTATGATAATAACTCCATAACCATAGAGGGTGATACAAGCATAGCATGGAGTGAGGATGTGAGTGCTAGGTTTGCAGCGCAAAATTGGAATGTATTGAAGATTAATGGACACTGTTATAATGAGATAGATGAGGCGCTCACAAAAGCCAAAGAGGCTACAAAACCAACCGTTATCATAGCCAACACTATTATAGGTCGTGGAGCAGAGGGGCTAGAGGGGAGCCATGAGACGCACGGGGCACCACTTGGGGCTGAAGTAATCAAGGCATCAAAAGCAAAAGAGGGATTTGATCCAGAAGAGAGTTTTGCAATCCCTGAAGATGTATTGCTACGTTTTAGGTGTGCCATTGAGAAGGGCGAAATGTATGAAAAAGAGTGGATTCATAGACAAAAAGAAGCTCCACTACTAGAGCAAAATGAGGCACTTTCAAGGCTATTGAATCCCGATTTCTCTTCTATCGTGTTTCCAGATTTTAGCAATGAAGCACAAATGGCCACTAGAGATAGTAATGGCAAGATTCTAAACGCCATAGCCAAAGCAATCCCTAGCTTTTTAGGAGGTTCTGCCGATTTGTCACCATCAAACAAAACAGAACTCAAAGGATTTGGAGATTTTCCTAAGGGGAAAAATATCCATTTTGGTATCCGTGAGCACTCTATGGCAGCAATTACTAATGCGATGGCACTTTATGGCACTATCATCCCATTTAATGCAACATTTTTTGTGTTTAGTGATTATCTCAAACCAAGTGCAAGGATAGCAGCACTCACAAACATACAAAATTTCTTTATTTGGACACATGATAGTATCGGTGTGGGTGAAGATGGGCCAACACACGAGCCGATAGAACATTTAAGTCAATTTCGAGCGTTGCCAAACTTTTATGTATGGAGACCTGCCGATGCAATTGAAAATGTAGAAGCATGGAAAGTTGCTCTAAAGACTCAAGCACCAAGTGCATTTGTCCTTAGTCGTCAAAAACTTAAAACTCTCAAGCCAACTTGTGATTTTGGAACTGTTGCAAATGGAGCTTATTTATTTAAAAAGCGAGAAGGCGCAACACTTACACTTATGGCTAGTGGAAGTGAGCTGATGCCTAC
>DSAK01000089.1 GCA_011372825.1 Campylobacterota bacterium
GAAGACAAGATGGGAGGCGATGGAGATAGATTTTTAGAGATTTGGAATCTTGTCTTTATGCAATACGAAAGAGATGCAAGTGGTACACTCACACCTTTGCCAAACCCTAGCATAGATACCGGCATGGGGTTAGAGCGCGTTGTAGCTATCAAAGAGGGCAAACTCAACAATTACCACTCATCACTTTTTATGCCATATATCGAAGCTATTGAGCAACTAACGCAGAAGCGATACGACTATCTCAATCCAAATAGTGCTAGTTTTAGGGTCATTGCTGATCATCTCCGCTCTGTTTCATTTTTGTTGGCTCAAGGGGTCAATTTCGACAAAGAGGGTAGAGGCTATGTCCTAAGACGCATCATGCGTCGAGCTATTCGTCATGGATATTTGTTAGGTCTTAGAGAGCCGTTTATGTATAAGCTTGTGGATGTTTTAGTGGAGACTATGGGCGGTCATTATGGTTATTTGAGTGTCCAAAAAGATGTAATCAAAAGTGCAATGAAGCTTGAAGAGGAGCGGTTTTTTGACACAATTGAAGCTGGCATAACTCTCTTCAATAAAGAGCTAGAGAATACATCTAGTGTATTTAGTGGAGAGGTTGCATTTAAGCTTTATGATACCTACGGGTTTCCTTTGGATTTGACTGAAGATATGTTGCGTGAATTGGGCAAAAGCTTAGATTTGGAACAATTTGAGAAACATATGCAAGCCCAAAAAGAGCAATCAAAAGCTTCATGGAAAGGTACAGGCGATCCTGTAGCGACGGGGGATTTCAAAGAGCTTTTAGAGAAATTTGGTGCGAACAATTTTATAGGCTACACCAAGACATCAAGTCGTAGCAAGGTGCTAGCTTTGCTTGATGAAAATTTCAAGTCAGTACAAAGTCTCGATGGAAATGGATGGGTAATGTTGGATGAAACACCATTTTATGCCGAATGTGGTGGTCAGTGTGGGGATATAGGGAAGTTAGATGATACTATCAAAGTAACAGATACTAGAAAGTTTTTGGAGCTCAATCTAAGTCGTATAGAGGGGTCTTTGAGAGTTGGACAAAGTGTCAAGGCGCAAGTAGACGATAGTAGATTGCAGATAGCAAAGCACCACTCTGCCACCC
Source organism: Campylobacterota bacterium (assembly GCA_011372825.1). GTDB lineage: Bacteria > Campylobacterota > Campylobacteria > Campylobacterales > Sulfurovaceae > BN30871. The sequence continues at coordinate 1,115 of DSAK01000089.1, forward strand.
ATTTATTACACGCTGCTCTTAGAGAAATATTAGGCACTCACATATCTCAAGCAGGTTCATTAGTAGAAGCCAATAGGTTGCGTTTTGACTTTTCACATCCAAAAGCGATGAGTCAAGAAGAGCTTTTAGAAGTAAGCAACTGGGTAAATGACAAGATAGATCGAGGACTTAGTAGTACCATAGAGGTAATGGATATACATAGTGCTAAATCCAAAGGTGCGATGGCACTTTTTGGTGAAAAGTATGGAGATGAGGTGCGGGTAGTTGACTTTGGTGGTGCTTCTATTGAGCTTTGTGGTGGGACACATGTAGAAAATACGGCACAAATAGGGATGTTTATCATCACCAAAGAGAGTGGTGTGAGTGCTGGAGTGAGACGAATTGAGGCTATATGTGGACAAGAAGCAGTACGCTATATCAATACCTTAAGAGGTGAGATTGAGAACATCAAAGAAGAGGTGAAAAATCAAGACCCACTAAGTGGTATCAAAAAGCTCAAAGAGCAAATCAAACAACTCAAAAATGAACTCACTTTGGCAATGAGTAGTCAAAAAACAGAACTTGAGACTATCGACATTAATGGTGTTACAACTATAGTTTCAGAGGTTGGAGCAGGGGATATCAAAGAGCTTATTGATGAGGCAAAAAATCGCTACCAAAAAGTAGCTATTATGCTTATGCAAAACAAAGATGGAAAAGTGATGATTGCTTGTGGAGTAAAGGGTATTGATATCAAAGCTGGAGCGTGGATAAAAGAGATAGCACCAATTTTAGGTGGCGGAGGTGGAGGCAGAGATGATTTCGCTCAAGCCGGCGGCAAGGATGTTTCAAAGATAGTTGATGCAATCGCTGCTTCAAAAGCTTATTTAGCGAAAAATATAAAAGGTTAGTTATGAATTTTATGGTTGTTTTTTTGCATGTATTGAGCGCTATTGTTTGGGTAGGGGGGATGGTAGCGATTCGCTTGGCTGTTCACCCATCACTTTTGAAAATATCTGATGATACTGTTAGAATTGGCAGGACTTTGGAGATATTGAAGAGACTTTTTGTCGTTGTTGTCCCATTTGTGGTGATATTGCTCGTGACTGCTATCTTGATGGCTCTTGAGCTTAAAGGGTCTACTTTGTATAGTTTGGTTTTATTCAAAGAGGGGATTTGGACTATCATGGCGATCAATCTAGGGTATATGGTATATGCTAGAAGCAAAGCCCAAAGTGCTTTTGTGGCCAATGACCTCATGAGGGCAAAAAAACTTTTAGCCCCCTTGCCTAAATATCTCTTGCCACTAAATATCTTGCTAGGTATAGTAGGGCTTTGGATGGGTGTAACTTTGCGTGGTTTTTAACTTTTGTTGAAGATAGATTTGTCTATTTGAAATCGTAAAAAATATCTTTGAAGTTTACTATATTGGCGCCTTATGTATCTACCCCTTCTTCTCTTAGGAGGGCTGTTTTTCTCTCAATCCCAAATATATAGCCACCAACTCTGCCGTTACTTTTGACCTAAAGAAAGATGGAGAGAAAACCCTATTTTTCTATAGCCTTGCAAAACTCTTCACTGGTAAATACTGGTATATCTTGGGTTGCAAAATTTTTATCATTTGAGATGATAATATCACAACTATA
>DSAK01000185.1 GCA_011372825.1 Campylobacterota bacterium
ATACTTTACTTTTTATCAAACCAAAAACAATTAAAATTGATAATTTGATTTTTACAAATTTTGATTTGAGATTATAAGATACAATCGCTTCAAAGAATCATTTAGATACAATCACACCAATATTTTACACTTTCATATTTGTAAAATCCAAAACTCATTTGTTAAGGAAACTTCATGTCTTGCCACAAAACCGTATATATCACCACTCCTATCTACTATGTCAATGATATTGCCCACATAGGGCATGCATACACTACTATCATAGCCGATACTATAGCTAGATACTCTCGCATGAGTGGGCTAGATACATTTTTTCTCACAGGTACCGACGAGCACGGACAAAAGATAGAAGAGGCAGCAAAAACCAGAGGCAAAACACCCCAAGCGTATGCCGATGAGATATCTGCAACATTTAAAAATCTTTGGGATGAGTTTGGCATAAGTTACGATAGATTTATCCGAACTACAGACGATGCACACAAAAAAGGTGTGCAATATGCGTTCCAAAAGATGTTTGACAAAGGAGATATATATAAAGATATCTACAGTGGGCACTACTGCATCTCATGCGAAGCATTTTTCCCAAAATCACAACTAGTAGATGATGAATTTTGTCCAGAATGTGGCAAGATAACTTCTATCGTAGAAGAGGAGAGTTATTTCTTTAGACTCTCTGCATACCAAGATAAACTTTTAGCATGGTACGAAGAAAATCCAAATTGTATACTCCCAAAAAGCAAGAGAAATGAAGTTATCCGTTTTGTAGAAGCGGGGCTAGAGGATTTGTCCATCACAAGGACAAGTTTTGATTGGGGTGTCAAATTGCCATCAAATCTTAACGACCCAAAACATGTGATGTATGTTTGGCTTGATGCACTCATGAACTACCTCACTGCACTTGGATATGGCAATGATGAGGAGAGAATGCAATACTGGCCAGCTAGAGTCCATCTCATAGGAAAAGATATATTGCGTTTTCATGCTATATATTGGCCTGCTTTTTTGATGAGTCTAGATATGCCACTACCTAAACACATAGCAGCTCACGGCTGGTGGACAAGAGACGGACAAAAGATGAGTAAATCCAAAGGCAATGTGATCAATCCAAAAGAGGTAGCAGATGCTTATGGGCTTGACAACTTTAGATACTTTATGCTTAGAGAAGTACCATTTGGTGGAGATGGTGATTTTAGCCAAAAAGCACTCATCGATAGAATCAATTCAGACCTTGGAAATGACCTTGGTAACCTACTCAATCGCCTCATAGGGATGAGTCAAAAATATTTTGATGGAAAGATAGATTCTACAAATGTAGCTAAATACTATCAAGCTGAACTTGACGAAATGAAAGCCTCTATTGCCAAGCTAGAACCATCACTTTTTGAGATGCAAATTCATAGATACCTAGAAGAGCTTTGGAGACCTCTGAGTGTCGCAAATAAATCGATAGACAAATACCAACCTTGGGTACTTATGAAAGATGGCAAAGATGAAGAGGCGATGGCACTTGTTGCACTCATAGCAAATATCTTGGCTAATGTTGCTATTATGCTCTACCCTATCATGCCTATTGCAACCCAAAAAATAGCCCGTGCACTTGGATTTGAAGTAGATAACAACTCTTGGCGAAAAATCGTCAAAGAAGAAATGCTACTAGATACTTTTGTGATATCTAAAATTCCTCCACTTTTCCCTCGCATAGAAGAGCCACTTCTTGCTCACGCTAAAACATCATCTACTCAAGAGAGCGATACGACCAAAGAGGAAAAAGAAGACAAAGGAGTTGCGCTCATAGGGATAGATCAATTCTTCCAAACAACACTCAAGATAGGGACAGTTATCGAGGCTAGCGAGCTTCCAAAAAGCGATAGATTACTTCTCTTGCAAATAGATATAGGCGAAGCAAAACCTAGACAAATCGTAGCTGGTATCAAAGAGTATTACTCTCCTGATTCTTTAGTAGGTACGCAAGTGTGCGTAGTGGCAAATCTCAAACCAGCAAAACTTATGGGAACAAAAAGTGAAGGGATGCTTTTAGCTGCAAAAGATGAAAACGGTCTTCATCTCATACGTCCAGAAGCTCCAAAAACAAATGGGACATTTATTAAGTGATGAACATTAGCGATATTGTAAACATCGCCGAAGGGATACTAGCTAACTTACCCAAAGTACAATCTGTAAATAGTGCAAGTGTCTACCCGTCAAAAATTGAACAAGGAGATTTGTTTATCTCCTCAAATCAACAAGATATCGATAGTGCTATCGAAAATGGTGCATATGCAATTATCTATGATGATGAGAGCATCATCAGAAATGATAACGAAATAGCATGGATAAAAGTGGGTGATATCTCCTTAGCGGCGATGAAAATCATCAGATATGTACTCTTAAAGAGGGAAACAGAAGTCTATCTCCTTGCTCCTCATGAATTGAGTTTGCTCAAATTTATCGCTCTTGAAAAAAGAGATATCACTATCCTAGCAAACTCATGGGAAAAAGCTTTTGAAAAGATTCTCAATGCTACTACAAGGCTTATTGTAGGGACAGATACCCAATGGTTACCACTAATTTCGCCCGTGATAAAACATCTACAAGATGGTCTTGACGGAGAGATTATACAAGCGACACTTTTTAGAAGTACCTTCAAAGTAGATGGCTTTGTTTACCAAAACTATGAACTTCCACGATTTCATTTCGATCCACTTTTGCGTACAGTTGGATTTTGCAAA
>DSAK01000181.1 GCA_011372825.1 Campylobacterota bacterium
CAAGATAAAAAATGAAGATACTTGCTATGAGATTCGTATAGAGGGTCTACCAGGTGGTCATAGTGGAGTTGATATAAGCAAGGGTGTTGCAAATGCAATTGTAGAGTTATCAAGTTTTTTAAATGAGATAGATATTAAGATAGTAGATATAGTAGGTGGAGAGAGAATCAATTCGATTCCTGCCAATGCAAAAGCTGTAGTCTCCTCAAAAGTAGATTTGACCTCAAGCCAAAGATTTACAACAACAAAAGTGGAGAAAAATGACTTTTGTTATAGAGAAGATATAGCAAAAATATTGGCAAATTTTAAACATGGAGTTTTAGAGTTTAACGACCAGTTGGGTATCCCAAATGCTAGTCAAAATCTAGCTTTAGTCTCCCTTGTGGATGATGTTTTGAGTATCGAAGTTAGCCTCAGGGCAATGAGCACGGATAAGCTTGAGAGTGTGAGTCAAGATGCGGAAAGATATTTTCAAGATTTAGGTTTTGAAGTTGAAAAAAAAGACAAATACCCTGCATGGAAACCAGAGCAAAATAGTTTTACTTCGTTGGTGGAAAAATCGATGCAAAATATAGTAGGAAAAAGTGAACTAAAAGCGATACATGCGGGGTTAGAGTGCGGAGTATTGAAGCAAAAATACCCCCATATACTCTTTGCCTCTATAGGTCCAACGATTAGATATCCCCATTCTGTTAGAGAAGAAGTGGAGATCTCCTCAGTAGAGCGTATCTTTGAAGTTGTAAAAAATATCGTTTTAATTCTAGATAAAAAGGATTCTATAGATGAAAACAATTTTTCAAAATCTTGATGAACTTGAAAGCCTAACTGAGTGCACTAGAGCGCAAGAGTTAGCTAGCGACCTGAGACAAAAAATCAATTTACTAAAAAGTAAAAACGGGATTGCAAGTCTCCTTGGTAAAAAGAAAATAGCCAAAATTAATCGTGACATAGCGTATGAAGAAGAGTTAAAAGCACTACAAGTAGAGCTTATCAAGTTACAAAATTGGGTATATGAAAACAAAAAAAGAGTGATGATAATATTTGAAGGGCGTGATACAGCTGGAAAAGGTGGCACTATCAAAAGGTTTACCGAATATCTTAATCCTAGAAAATTTAGAGTAGTTGCACTCCCAAAACCAACCGAAGTTGAGATGGGGCAGTTTTATTTCCAGAGGTATTTTCAGCATCTTCCAAATCCTGGCGAGATTACCTTTTTTGATAGAAGTTGGTATAACCGTGCTATTGTTGAGCCAGTATTTGGATTTTGTACTCAAGAGCAGTATGAAAAGTTTATGAAGCAAGTACCAGAAATTGAGCACTCTTTGATTGACGATGGGATTATTATGATAAAATTTTGGCTAGATATCGACAAAGAGACCCAGCAGTTAAGGTTAAAAGAAAGGGTATCAAATCCACTCAAACATTGGAAGCTTAGTCCAATTGATGAAAAAGCCCAAGAGGTGTGGGATGATGTCACTTATTATAAAGATGAGATGTTTAGCCGTACCCATACAAGATATTCTCCGTGGATAATAGTAGACAGCAATAACAAAAAGCAAGCAAGACTTGAAGCGATTAGATATACACTCTCACAGCTAAATTATAATGGCAAGGAGGATGCAAAAATCAACTTTCATTGCGATCCAAACATAATAAAGCAATACCATAGTATTGCCCACAAGGAGAGCTAAATTTTTAAACTTTGAATCTCTTTTTGCTTTTGCAGAGATTTGCAAGTGGGCATTCGTTACACTTAGGATTTAGTGCCTTACAGTAGTATCTTCCAAAAAGTACCATCGCTTGATGGAGTCTATTTAGGTCGGTTTTAAATTTTTTTGTTAAATCCTTTTCTGTTTTTGTAGGGTTTGTTGCTTTTGACAATCCTAGCCTATGCGCAACCCGAAAAACATGTGTATCAACTGCCATCAAGTTTGCTCCAGTATATTCAAGCATCACAACATTTGCAGTTTTTTGCCCAACACCCGCTAGAGTTATAAGCTCTTTTTGTGTCAATGGGATATTACCACCAAATTGTTGCTCGACTTGTTGTGCCATCTTGATGAGGTTTTGGGCTTTGTTATTGAAAAAAGAGCATGAATTAATAAGATGCCTGACATCCTCTATCTTTGCTTTTGCCAATGATTTTATATTTGGGTAGCGTTGAAAAAGTTTTGGTGTGATGATATTTACCCTCTTGTCAGTGCATTGAGCTGAGAGCATAACTGCTACTAAGAGCTCATAGATGTTTGCATAGTTTAGCTCAGTAATACCGTCAGGATAGAGGCCAAGGAGTATCTCTTTGATAGCTAGTATCTCTGCTTTGGTTGCCATTTTCATAGAAGTAATTATATCACAAACTTCTCATATTATGTCGCTATATAACTATTAAGAAACTGTTTACAAAGATTGTGTAATATTTCAAAAAAAGTTTAAAAAGTTGGTTTAATGAAAAGAATAAAAACGATTTTAGCTCTTATATTAGCACATGCTATTGTCTTAGCTCAAGAAGTTTTAGTGCAAGTTAATGGTAAAGATATTACCCTAGAGGATGCTAGGTTTTTTGTCGCAAATACGCTATCTAATACCACTTATGAGAAATTGACTCTGGAACAAAAAGAGATGGTCAAAAATCGACTCATAGAAAAAACACTTTTTTCACAAGAGGCCATAAAAGATGGGATACAAGAAAGGTCTGAATTTAAAATCCATATTCAAAGACTCAAGGA
>DSAK01000135.1 GCA_011372825.1 Campylobacterota bacterium
AGTTCTTGAGGTAGGTATAAAGCTAAGTGTATCTTGCTCACATTTAAATCCCATGGCATCCAAAAGGGTCTTCTCTTGGGGCTTTGTCTCGTCTTTTTCATGGAGAAGGATGAGTGTGAATGTGTTGTTGTTTGAAGTCGACTCTTTAGTTATTTCGTAATTCATAAAAACTCCTTAAATATGGTTAGTTAGTAAAGTTTTTGCTTGCATCATATCTTTGTCACCTCTACCTGATAGGTTGATGATGATAAGCTCATCTTTGATCGTTTGTTTGTCTAGTTTTTTTAGATATGCTACAGCATGGGCAGTCTCAAATGCAGGGATGATCCCTTCTATTTTTGAAATCCAAACAAAAGCATCAAGCGCTTGAGCATCTGTGATACTATCGTAAGTAACTAACCCTTTTTCTTTGAGAAATGCATGTTCTGGGCCAATCCCAGGATAGTCAAGTCCAGCAGAAATCGAGTGAGCTTCTAATATCTGGCCATCATCATCTTGAAGCAGATAACTCATCTGTCCATGAAGCACTCCAGGACTCCCTTTGGCAAGTGATGCACCGTGCTTGTTAGTATCAATACCAAGCCCACCAGCTTCAATTCCTATACACTCTACTTCTTCGTCTTGCAAAAAATGGTTAAAAATCCCTATAGCATTAGAGCCTCCGCCTATACACGCTATCACTTTATCGGGAAGTCTTCCTTCTGCCTCTAATATTTGGCGCCTTGCTTCCCATCCAATAACTGATTGAATATCTCGTATCATCATCGGGTAGGGGTGTGGACCAGCAACTGTCCCTATGATGTAGTAGGTGTCTCTTGCATTTGTTACCCAGTGGCGAATCGCTTCATTCATGGCATCTTTGAGAGTGCAACTTCCTGATTTGACTGCATGTACTTTTGCTCCAAGAAGCTTCATCCGAAACACATTCAACTCTTGCCTTGCAACATCTTTTTCTCCCATGAATATCTCACACTCAAGGTTAAAAAGCGCAGCAACAGTAGCAGTTGCAACACCATGTTGTCCCGCACCAGTCTCTGCAATGATTTTCTTTTTACCCAATCTTTTTGCTAAAAGTGCTTGTGCGATGGTGTGGTTGATTTTGTGTGCGCCTGTGTGGTTTAAATCTTCTCTTTTGAGATAAACTTTTGCTCCAGTCTCAGCAGAGAGATTGGGGGCAAAGTAGAGAAGGCTTGGTCTATGGATATACTGCTTAAAATAGTAATTAACTTCACTCCAAAACTCTTCATCGAAACGCAACGCCTCATAGTCTAACCTCAATTGTTCCAATGCAGGCATCAGTGTCTCAGGGACATATCGACCCCCAAATTTATCAAAATGACCCAATTTATCAGGATCATAAGGGCTTGGTTTTGGGATGTATATAGATTCTTTTTTCATGGATATACTTTGTGCTAAAATCAAAGAGATTATACCCAAAGGGAGTTTAGATTTTGTTACAAAAAGCTAGATTTTTTTGTAGCAATTTTTAAATATGCTTTGTGCTACACTTTCTATGAGATAAACTTATATTTTTAAGGAGTTTATATGAGAAAATATATTGCTGAATTTATAGGCACATTTTGGCTTGTGCTAGGTGGTTGCGGAAGTGCTATCTTAGCAGCTGCTTATCCAGAGGTGGGCATAGGGTTGCTTGGAGTGTCATTGGCATTTGGTTTGACTGTACTTACCATGGCTTATGCTATAGGACATATCTCAGGATGTCACCTTAATCCAGCTGTTTCAATAGGACTTTGGGTTGGTGGAAGATTTGAATCAAAAGAGTTAGCTCCATATATTATCGCTCAAGTTCTTGGTGCAGTTTTAGCAGCAGCTATCTTGTATCTTATAGCTAGTGGGCAAGCTGGTTTTGTGATAGATTCAAGTGCAGCAGGTGCATTTGCTACGAATGGCTATGGTGAGTTGTCCCCAGGTGGATACTCTATGTTTTCGGCTCTTCTTATCGAAGTTGTGTTGACTATGATGTTTTTGTTTATTATTTTTGGAGCTACTGACAAAAGAGCTCCAGCTGGGATGGCACCTATTGCGATTGGTTTAGGTTTGACACTTATCCACCTTATTAGTATCCCTGTGACAAACACCTCTGTAAACCCAGCAAGAAGTACTGGTGTGGCACTTTTCGTAGGAGATGGTCAATTGGCTCAATTGTGGTTTTTTTGGGTAGCACCAATCATGGGAGCAGTTGTCGGTGCGATGGTCTATCGTGCTATAGCATCAGAAAAATAATACTCTATTTGTCACTCTAACTTACAAGGGGTGACAACTCTGAGGCATATCCTCTAAATCCAAATCTAACTTTTTGCTTCGAATTTCATCTCAATGATTGCTTTTGTTTTTATCATATTAGAGTAGGGATTAATAGCCAATCTTTACAAAGGAAAAACATCTCATCAATCAGTTATCACTATTGCAAACAAACTTATTTGTATCATTTTTTCAATGTTAAAGAACTGTGTTAAATTTGAATCAAGTAGTCAAAATTAGCAATACAACTGCTCTAGTATGTAACTTTCATATTGTGTTTAGTTTAAGTTTAACTCTTTTTTGAAAATAGTTGACTTATATTCTGTGGTTAGAATTTGAAGAAAGATTTAGCATTAACATCTTCAAACCAAAATTACAACTTTTTAACTTTTCAAAAATTGTACTAAGGTTAAATTTGGGCAAGAGCAGAAGGGATACTATGTATTTAC
>DSAK01000026.1 GCA_011372825.1 Campylobacterota bacterium
AGTCCAACACCTCAAACAGCAACTCACTAGTCAATCCCAGCAAAACACTCTACAAGTGAGAGTTGAGTTGCAAGCTGATTGTTATGCAGGGCTTTGGGCACACCATGCACATAAAAAGTTTGATATCCTAGAAGAGGGCGATATCCAAGAGGCTTTGAGAACAGCCTCTGCTATAGGGGATGATACGTTGCAAAAACAAGCCAAAGGGTATGTTGTGCCAGATAGCTTCACTCATGGTACTTCAAAACAAAGGATGGAGTGGTTTCTAAGAGGTTTTCAGTATGGTACAATTGAGGCGTGCAATTCATTTGCCAACCTTTAAAACTAAACTTTCTTTTGAGTTTATAGTGTTGTGATTACTTCAAGTCAAAAAGTAGTCAAGAAGATATTTTGTATGTTTTTGTAATCCAATGTTTTGGATTGATATTTTAGATAGAGACAAGAAACTTACTAGAGGTTTAAATGTGTCGTTTCTATCTCAGATGTACCCTCTAGCGTAACTTTTTATTGAGACCGTGTGTAACAAAAGATAAAAAGTCTCTACGACTCTCAGACTGTGAGTTGCTACACAGTCTCAAAAGATAGGAAGCTTAGAGCAATTCAATATCCTTGTTTTTTTAAAATTCTATATCTGTCACATCCTTCTTCTTCTAAAGGTGTACTCATGTCACACGCTTTACCATAAAATATTTTTGCTTTTTTCTTATCCTGTTCTATACCCTCTCCATACTCATACATTACGCCGAGACCTAAACAACCCTTAGCCTCTCCATCATCGCAAATTTTTTTGTAGATTTCTGCTTCTTTTTGATAAAGTTCTACTACCTTAGCTTTATCCTGTTTTATGCCATCCCCGTCATCATACATATAGCGAAGACTAGAACAACCCCAAGCATCTCCACCATCACACCCTTTTTTGTAGAGTTCTGCTGCTTTAACTTTATCTTGTTTTACGCCCTCTCCATGGTAATACATACTACCGAGACTCCTACAACCCCAAGCAACTCCACCATCACAAGCTTTTTGATAAAACTCTGCTGCTTTAGCTTCATCATGTTTTATGCCATCTCCAATCTCATGCATATAGCCGAGATTGGAGCAACCCTCAGCATCTCCATCATCACACCCTTTTTTGTAGATTTCTGCTTTTTTTTGAAAAAACTCTGCTGCCTTAGCTTTATCCTGTTTTATGCCATCCCCCTCATCATACATTTTGCCGAGATTAGAGCAACCCGTAGCCTCTCCATTATCACACGCTTTTTTGTAGATTTCTGCTTTTTTTTGATAAAACTCTGCTGCTTTAGCTTTATCTTGCTTTACGCCTCTTCCCTCATCATACATATAGCCAAGCCAAGAACAACCCATAGTCTCTCCACCATCACAAGCTTTTTTATAAAGCTCTACTGCTTTAACGTTATCTTGTTTTACGCCCTCTCCTCCCTCATACATAGAGCCAAGATTATAACAACCCCAAGCATCTCCACCATCACAAGCTTTTTTATAAAGCTCTACTGCTTTAACGTTATCTTGTTTTACGCCCTTTCCATCATTATACATGGAACCGAGAATTGAACAGCTCCTAATATCTCCGCCATCACACGCTTTTTGATGAAGCTCTGCTGCCTTTGTTTTGTTACCTTTTTTATATGCATCAACGGCCTCTTGAAATTTATCTCCAAAAAGCGATAGAGTAAGCAGTACAAATACCATCCATATTTTCATTTTTTTCCTTTGTTATTGAGCTTTTGTAGATTTTACAATTTTTCTTTTAGAAATGCAACATCGGGGTTGCTAAAAAATAAACTATTTATAACAAAAAATGAGATAGATACCCCAAAGGGGATTTTAGATGCAATGCAATCTATGCAGATTTTTGTGTGTTTGCACTCTTCTTAAAAGAGATAAAACCTCCCTTATTAAAGCAAGTCAAGCTAAAGAGTAAATTTGCATATCTTGCTACAATAAAAAAAGTACTGCTAGTAATATTTGCGACATTTTGAAATCTCCCTTTGAGTTACTCTTTGTTATAATCTTCTAATTCAATTTGTGGAGCAAAGATGAGCTATAACCCATCAGATATAGAAGCAAAATGGCAAAAATATTGGCAAGAAAACAGAAGTTTTGAGCCAAAAAGTGACTTTGATTTGCCAAAAAAATATATACTTAGCATGTTCCCATTTCCAAGCGGTAGACTCCATATGGGGCATGTAAGAAACTACACTATCAGCGATGCGTTTGCTAGATACTATCGTCAGCAAGGTTTTAATGTCCTTCATCCTATAGGGTTTGATAGCTTTGGTATGCCCGCTGAAAATGCAGCTATCAAAAATGGATCACATCCAAAAACTTGGACATACGACAACATAGACTATATGAAAAAAGAGTTTTACTCTCTAGGCTTTTCTTTTTCAAAAGAGAGAGACTTGGCTACTAGCGATGAGCTCTATACCAAGTTTGAGCAAGGTTTTATCATAGATATGTATGAAAAAGGGCTTCTTTATAGAAAAGAGGGGCTTTTAAATTGGTGTCCCCATGACCAAACAGTTTTAGCCAATGAACAAGTGATTGATGGGTGTTGTTGGAGATGTGATACGCCTATAGTTAAAAAAGAGATGAATCAGTACTATTTTAAAATCACACAGTACGCCGA
>DSAK01000199.1 GCA_011372825.1 Campylobacterota bacterium
CTACCTTTGACAGCTATACATATTTGCTTAAGATTAATATGAGCATGAAAACCTCGCTCAACTCCCTCTTTAGTATCAAAGATATAATAAACTCTTTTGATATCAAATGGAGCATTGTATCCCTCTTCAATAGCTATTAGAGAACCTCTCTCATCCCCTAAAGTTTTAAAATCTACTAATTTATAACTTGTCATTTTACAATCCCATATTTACTTAAATACCACTCAATAGTTTTAACTATCCCGCTCTCAAAACTCTCATCGGCTCTCCAGCCAAGCTCATTTTCCAACTTTGTTGCATCTATTGCATAGCGTCTATCGTGTCCTGCTCTATCTTCTACAAATGTTATTAGGTCTTTGTAGCTAGATCCTGAATCAAGTTCAGGATGACGGGTTTGGCGAGGTACTTTTTCATCTAAGATCGTACAAATTCTATCGACGATTTGAAGATTGGTTCTTTCATTTCTTCCACCTATATTATATGTTTGTCCAGTTTTACCTGTATGATAGACTAAATCTATCCCTTTGCAGTGATCCAGAACATAGAGCCAATCTCTTATATTTTTCCCATCTCCATAGATTGGGATTGGGTTTCCTTTTATGGCATTTCTTATGATAGTTGGGATCAGTTTCTCATCGTGTTGTTTAGGACCATAGTTGTTACTACAGTTTGTGATAACACAATCCATCCCATAAGTCTCTATATAGCTTCGCACTACCATATCGCTACTTGCTTTGCTTGCACTATATGGAGAGTTTGGAGCGTATGGAGTAGACTCAGTAAACAGATCATTTGGATCATTTGTGAGTGTTCCGTATACTTCATCAGTAGAGATATGATGAAATCTCGGAAACTTCGGATGTGAGGTTTCAACCTCACCTATTACTTCTTCAACATCACTTGGTGCGACTGAAGTCGCATCTGCGAAGCGTTGTTTATAAGTAAATGGCTTCTCCATCCAGTATTTATAGGCTACATCCAAAAGGGTAAAGGTTCCATTGACATTGGTCTGCACAAATACTCCAGGATTCTTTATCGAATTATCAACATGACTCTCCGCTGCAAAGTGAATCACCCCTTGGATGTCGTACTCATTAAAAATAAACTCCACTAGCTCTCGGTTGCAAATATCCCCTTTGATAAATTTGTATCTTGGATTGTTTTCACACTCTTTGAGGTTTTCTAAATCACCCGCATAGGTTAAAAGGTCTAGATTTACCAGATTGTAGTTTTCATATTTCTCTAAAAAATAGGGTACAAAGTTACTTCCTATAAAGCCTGCACATCCTGTCAATAGTATTGTTTTGTTAGTGTTACTGAACATATTTATTTTCTTAATTTCTTCGTAGTTGGGTTATTGACTAATGATTTCATTTGAGATATCGCCATACTATTGAGTACTACTAATCTATCTGCTTGTAGCATACCCTGTTTTATAAGTTCTGCATTGACACTTTCCATATTTGAAAGCACAATCAGCTGTTCTACACTTGCATAGTCTCTTATATTTCCATCTTTATCACTATTGGCTTTTCTCCACTCTTTTGCTGTCATACCAAATAGTGCCATATTTAAAACATCCGCTTCATTTGCATACACAAAACCCTCTTTTGGTTTTGAGAGAGTATGTGGTATAAGATGCTCTTTTATGGCGTCAGTGTGAATTTTGTAGTTTATCTTAGAAAGGCTTCTGCTAAGATTCCACTCTAATGATTTGTTTTCTATCTCTTCATTTTTAAGTCTTTGAAACTCTTTGATCAAAAACAGTTTAAACTCAGCACTTATCCAACTAGCAAACTCAAATGCTATATCTTTGTGAGCATATGTTCCGCCGTATCTGCCTGCTTTACTGATTATGCCTATGGCACCTGTAGTGTTTACCCATTGCTTAGGAGTGAGAATAAAGCTATTAACACCCGATTTATTTCTAATTCCATCGAATTCGATGGAATTAAAATCTTCATTGTTTATCTTTTCCCACAATCCTAAAAACTCTATAGTTTCTCTGTTCCTCATCCAGTTTTGCAAGATATAATCGCTTCTATGCCTATCTTTATATCTTGCTATATCTGTAAGAGAGATAAAATCCTCTTTTTCATGCTGACGGATTGAGATTAAAGTTTCTTGAACTATCAGTTTATTTTTCATCATCTTCCTTAACTAAATCATAAAGATACTGACCGTACCCATTTTTAGCTAACGGTTTTGCGATCTGGAGTATTTTTTCTTTATCTATCCAACCATTGTTATATGCTATCTCTTCAAGGCAAGCTATTTTATACCCTTGTCTATGCTCTATAGTTTGTACAAACTGTCCTGCTTCTATGAGACTATCATGTGTTCCAGTATCTAGCCATGCAAACCCACGATCCAAAAGCTCAAGTTTTACACCCCAATCACTTCCATCCCCTAAAAGCTCTTCAAATTTTGGTAAATCTTGAAGTGTTGAGATAATAAGTATCTCTTTGATGCCTGCAAGCATCAAAACAGACAATGGATAATAGATCATTGGTTTATCATAGATAGGAAGTAGTTGTTTGCTGATACTTCTTGTTACTGGATAAAGCCTTGTACCACTTCCCCCTGCTAAGATTATGCCTTTCATCTATTTGCCTCCTGATAGTGTGATTTTACAAG
>DSAK01000075.1 GCA_011372825.1 Campylobacterota bacterium
AGTATAGACTTTGTGCTAGAGGGTGGAAGCATAGAGAGTGATGGAGCAGGAACTATCCTGACAACTAGTGAGTGCCTATGCAATCCAAACAGAAACGGTGGGCTAAGCAAAAGTGAAGTTGAGCTCAAACTAGCAAAGCATTTAGGGGCAAAAAGATTTTTGTGGCTAGATAGCGGATACCTCAGCGGTGATGATACCGATAGCCATATCGATACTTTGGCTAGATTTGTCAACTCTGAGACAATCGCTTATGTCAAATGCGATGACAAAAATGATGAGCATTATGAGGCATTAGAAGCGATGGAGATGCAACTTAGAGAATTTAGAACCGTTGACAACAAACCCTACAATCTAGTCGCCCTACCGATGACAAAACCTATCTTTAAAGATGGCTCAAGACTCCCTGCAACCTATGCTAATTTTCTCATCACAAACCACGCACTGCTCTACCCAACCTACGATGATCCATCCGATAAGATAGCTGGAGAGATATTCAAAAAGTTATTCCCAAAGCTAGAGATTATCCCTATCAACTGCCTCCGCCTCATCGAACAAGGGGGGAGCTTGCACTGCTCCACAATGCAAATTGGGGCTTAGTACATCAAAAGAGCTGAATTTGGTATAGATAATATGATTTTAGTGGATTATCTATAGAGGATAATGGTAAAAAAAGACGATTTGTAAATACGCTACCATATTGCCATTTTGTAAAAACGGTAAAATTTCAATCTATTTCATCCGATTTTATATCAAGAAAAGCTATTATACTCTATTTATATCCCAAAGGATTTCACATGCGATTCCTCTTGCTAACTGCCATCATCTTCTCTATATTAAATGGGCAAGAGAACTTCCTAAACTATCACGATATCAACGCTACTCAAAAGAGTATAACTAAAAAAGCGTGCCAAACACTCAAGAGCAAAGAAGAATTTTGTATAAAAGCATCGCTCACCTACCCTACAGCTATCACAAGCTCCAATTCCACACTCCAAGCGCACATCCAACAAGAGGTTGATATCCTAGCACAAAAGTATAAGCCCAACCCATCACAAGAAGAGATAGCCGATATGCTCAAAGATGGTGAAGAGGGATTTTGGTCCGATTGGGAACTTAATGCCACCATAAATATATTTGCCACCACGCCCAATACCTTCACCCTCAAGATATTTGACTACAGCTATACAGGTGGTGCCCATGGTAACTGCGCAACAGAGTTCAAAAACTACACCATAGAAGATAGAAAAGTCCTTAAGCTTGAGGATATCCTCATAACAGACTACAAGCCAGAGCTACTCAAAATAGCAGAAACTCACTACAGAGAGCTACATAATATACCGCCTAATGAGGGTTTACGAAACTTCAATTGGTTTGAAGATGAGTTTATACTAGCTAGTGAATTTGCCATCACAGACAAGGGGATACTCTGGCTCTATAACCCTTATGAAATACAACCTTATGCGTTTGGACAAAGTACATTTTTATTGCCTTATGAGAAGATAAAACACCTCATTCCTAGTGGAAGTGTGATAGTAAATTTACCACCAAAAAAACCATTTGTAACCCATTAGTATCGTATTAAGACTGTCACTACAAAAAAATCAAACTTTTAGCTAGACTCATGGTCACTCATCTCTGCTATCTGTACTGATTAGTTTGTATTGGCTATCATATTTCATCCTGCTGTACTTTATCTAGGATTTCAATCATTTTTTGTTGCTCTAAGGTCATAGCACTATATATGTAGGCACTTATAGAAAAAGACCCTAGAAAACAAGCAATCTAGCAAAACATCTATGCTAAAATATCTCCAAAGAACCAAAAGGGACAATGATGAAAGTGGCACTCATCCAACAAAAATTTTATGGAAACAAAGAGGAGACTATCAAGGTAACAACTGCCAAAATCAAAGAAGCATCACAAAATGGAGCAAAACTTGTAGTGCTTCAAGAGTTGCACCAAAATGAGTATTTTTGTCAGAGCGAAGATACTACATTTTTTGATTATGCTGCTAGTTTTGATGAAGATGTAGCCTATTGGGGTGGTGTGGCAAAAGAAAATGGTGTTGTTTTGGTTGCATCACTTTTTGAACGCCGAACTGCTGGACTTTATCACAATACCGCTGTGGTGTTTGAAAGTGATGGAAGTGTGGCTGGAAAATATAGAAAAATGCATATCCCTGATGACCCTGGATTTTATGAGAAATTTTACTTCACCCCTGGAGATTTGGGATTTCTTCCTATAAACACAAGCGTAGGCAAACTTGGAGTTTTAATCTGTTGGGATCAGTGGTATCCAGAAGCAGCACGCCTCATGACACTCAAAGGTGCAGACATACTCATCTACCCTACAGCTATTGGGTGGTTTGATAGCGATTCTCATGAGGAGAAACAGAGGCAACTAGATGCATGGATAACGATACAACGCTCCCACGCCATCGCCAATGGCATACCAGTGCTTAGTTGTAACCGTGTGGGATTTGAAGCTGATAGTAGTGAGGTGATGGATGGGATACACTTTTGGGGCAATAGCTTTATCGCTGGCGCACAAGGGGAGATGCTCGCATGCGCAAACCACCAAAACGAAGAGATACTTTATGGTGATATAGACCATTGTCGCACAAAAGC
>DSAK01000037.1 GCA_011372825.1 Campylobacterota bacterium
CCATGTCGACACGATCTTCTATAGGAAAAAGAGCCATCATGTTCCCATTTGATACGGTTGAGTAGGTCAAGTATTAATTCATCTTTACCAACTTCCATTTCGTATGTTTTATAGTATGGTAGGTAGTCTGTCTCAGTATTAAATCGAAACGCTTTTATGGTTACTTTTTTTGTTTGATTCATTCGTGACTCCTAATATTTTCTTTCTTTAACTTCAAATTTACCAAGCACAACATCGGCGTATTCTTGTGTGATATTGCCAGATTCATCCATGTAAGCATAAGTATGTTTGAGGAAATTTTCATCATCTCTAGTTGGGAAATCTTCGCGGTAGTGTGCGCCTCTACTCTCTTTTCGTGCCAATGCACCTTCGACGATAAAAAGCGAATACTCAAGCATATGACCTAGCTCAATAGCCTCCTGTAGCTCGGTATTGTAGACACTGCTTTTGTCACTTATGCGAATCTTTTTATATCTTTTTAGGAGGTTTTGAAGTATGTTTTTCTGTTTCAAGAGAGATTCTTCTGTACGAAATACCCCAGCATTCTCTGTCATAGACTCTTGCAACTCACTTCTAAGAGTCGGGACATGCTCATCTCCATTGTTTGTCTTGACCCATGTATACTCTTCTAGCATCCTTTTAGCATCATTTTGAGTGAGCGGTTTTGGTGAGAGAGTTGCTATATCTTTAATGATATTTTCTCCTGCATGTCTACCAAAGAAAAGCGCCTCAAGTACAGAGTTTGCCCCAAGTCTATTTGCTCCATGAACACTTACACAGCTACACTCACCAGCTGCGTAAAATCCACTTACTATTTCGTTTTGATTTTTCTTGACATGACAATTGATATCAACTGGTATCCCCCCCATTGAGTAGTGAGCAGTTGATGCTATCATAATCGGCTCTTTAAGCATATCCTGACCTAAAAAGGTGATAGCTAGTTCTCTAAGTTCTGGAAGCTTTGCAAGGATGATCTGTGGATCAAGGTGTGTCAAATCTATATAAACAGCATCTTTATTTGGACCAACACCTCGCCCCTCTCTAATTTCTTGCATGATAGCACGACTTACAACATCTCTTGATGCTAACTCAAGAGCGTTTGGAGCGTATCTCTCCATAAATCTTTCGCCCTTCGAGTTAAAAAGTCTCCCGCCTTCACCTCTTGCTGCTTCAGAAATCAATATCCCAGAACCACCTAAACCACTTGGATGAAATTGGACAAACTCCATATCTTCAAGCGGCAAACCATGTCTAGCAACTATTGAGAGTGCATCACCTGTATTGGCATGTGCATTTGAATTGATTTTAAATGCTCTTCCGTATCCACCTGTAGCAAACATCGTAGCTTTTGCCCCAAAAAGTGCCATTTGACCATCTCTTAGGCTAAAAGCAGCAACTCCTGAGACTTCACCATCTTTGTAAATCAAATCAGCCACATACCACTCATCAAACACTTCAACACCTTCGCGATGCGCTTGTTCGTAGATAGTCTGAAGTAAAGTGAGTCCAGTTCTATCTTTTGCATAACAGGCTCTAGGTTTGCTTTGTCCACCAAAAGGGCGAATTGCTATATCGCCTTTTTCATCTCTACTAAACACCGCACCCATATGCTCCGCCCAACGAATAGTCTCAGGAGCTTTGTTGCACATAAGCTCTACACAATCTTGATCGGCAAGATAGTCACTCCCCTTTATGGTATCAAAAGCATGAAGATCAACTGAGTCATCTTTGCCAATAGCAGCATTAATCCCACCTTGAGCTGCACCTGAGTGGCTTCTTAGTGGGTGGAGTTTTGTGATAACTGCAGTTTTTTTCCCTGCAGCAGTAGTCTCTCTAGCAGCGGCTAGTCCAGCCAAACCAGCTCCTACTATTACAACATCATATTCATAGATTTTCACATCCATCGCGTCTGAGTCCTTTGCAACTAATTTGGATAGATTATAGCCTCTCTTTTGTATTAATTTGGTTAAATAAGTTTGTCTAATAGTCTAAAATCAAAGAAGTATGTTACAATTTTACCAAATATATTAATTTTTGGTAGGAAATAAAAGATGAATAAAGAAGCATATATTATCAAACAGTTTCCTTCGGCTTATAATGGCGATGACGGAGCCATTGTCGGAGACATGGTTTATAGTATGGATGGCTTTTATGAGGGTATCCATTTTAAGCGTTCATGGATGAGTATGAGTCAGATTGGGAGAAAAGCTATGCTTGTCAACATCTCTGATGCTATCGCTATGAATGCAATACCTCAATTTGCCCTTGTGACACTCGCATTACCCGATACACTGAGCGAAGATGAGATGTTAGAGCTTACAAACTCACTCAATCAGAGTGCAAAAGAGTTTGGATGCGAAATCATAGGTGGAGATACACTTTGCGATAATAAAATAAGCATTTCAATTACTATAATTTCAAAGACAAAAAACCCCCTTTTTAGAAAAGGGCTCCAAGAAGGTGATTTATTGGCTTATACTGGAAGCTTGGGGGGAGTCAAAAGGGATTTGGATAGACTTTTTAGAGGAGAAGCCATAGAGGTTGATTCTAAGTTTTATGAGCCTATATTGAGGCAAGATTTTGTCAAAAAAGCAAGTGACTTCTTAAGAGTAGGTATGGATATAAG
>DSAK01000184.1 GCA_011372825.1 Campylobacterota bacterium
GGTTTAAAAACTATTGAGGGGTCTCTTCTGCTAGAGAGTTTTACCTCAGGAATATCGAGTTTTTCTAGCAATTTTTGCCGACTTGTAGCTTGTCTTGCCTTGGAAGCATTGGTTGAGAATCTTGCGATAAATTTTTCTAAATCTGCTTTTTCTCTGAGCCTTTTTTCTCTATCTGCTTGAGCCTGCTTAGCTAATAGATTTGCTGCAATATACCAATCATCATAATTGCCACTAAACTCTCTTATGTTTTGAAAATCAAGGTCAAGTATGTGGGTGACCACACTATTTAAAAAGTGTCTATCGTGAGAGATGATCACCATGGTGCCTTCATGTCTTTTAAGCTCCTCTTCGAGCCAACCAATCGTTTCGATATCAAGGTTGTTTGTAGGCTCATCAAGAAGTAAAACATCAGGCTTTAAAAACAGTACTTGTGCAAGTAAAATCTTGAATTTATCGCTACCTGTAAGTGTGCTCATAAGATCATCATGTTGGGAAGCTGGGAATCCTAGTGCCTCTAAAAGTTTTTCAATCTTTACTTCACTCTCATAAGTTGGGTCCTCATCAGCACAAATCATCTCAAGTTCTGCTAGGCGATTGTTCACCTCGTCGCTATCGAAATTACCCTCCATATAGAGTCGCTCTTTCTCTTTTTGAGCATCAAAAAGTCTCTTGTTGCCATAAAGAACAGCATCTTTTAGCGTATAGTCTTCAAATGCATATTGATTTTGCCCTAAAACACCCATACGCACACCTGGCTGAAGTTGCACTTCGCCTTCACTTTGTTCAATTTCACCTGAAAGTATCTTGATAAATGTAGATTTACCAGCACCATTAGCGCCAATAAGCCCATACCTTTTACCCATATCAAGGGTGATATTAATCTTATCAAATAGCACTCTTTTACCGTATCGTTGTGTAAGATTAACAGTAGATAACACAAAAAATCCTTTTGGAGAGAGAAAATCGTAGTTACACACATTAGCATGCAGTAATAATCGAATTTTATCATAAAGGGCTAAAACTAACCTGCATCTATTTATCTCACCATATGATTGATTGAGATTATCTTTTGTTGAGTCAAATCGGTATTCTTTTGTTCAACTTCAAGGAGTTCTGCTTGTGCCTCTAAAAGCAAAACTATAGAAGTTATATCAATTTTGTGTTGCTCTTCTAAAGAGAGAATTTGCTCTTCAAGATTAGCTATTTTATTGTATTACTGCTCGCTGGCTTTTTGAGCAAAATCTCTCTTTGGTGTGATTCCTTTAGTTTTATCAGAAACCCGGGTGCAACAGCAAGAGCGATCAAAAAAGTGGCAAGCAAAATGACAAAAAAACAAAAGCTAGGTATCATTTTGCAGCTCTACCACAACCCCATCACCCTTCTATAATATCATATCGTGTAGGGTATGTACACTCTAGAGATTTGCTTGTTGGTTTACCCTCTTTTACATTACTAAAGATTATTAAAACAGTATTTTCAAGGTCATCAAAGTATGCGATACGACTAAGTCTCCCTTTTGGGTCAACTTGCAAGGTGTACTCTTTTTTTTCATATTTGGCTATATACACACTTGGTCTTACCAGCTTTGCATTAGCAATAACTTCAGGAAGATTCAAACCTTTGTCGATGAGAAAAAATGAAACTTGCTCCAAATCGTGATCAACCACCATCAACTCCACTCCATCTGTACAAACCTCTTTGGATGTAGGAGTCTTATAACTCCATTTGAGTATACCAGGACTTAAAAAACGAACCTCTCCGCTATAAGTTATCTTGTTTTTTTCTGGTGTTGTAATCTCTTGAGAAAAATTGGCACTAAAACCATCAGGAAGCGAAATCTCTCCCCCGAAACCAAAAAGTGATAAAATCACAACTAAAAGTAATCTTTTTATCATTTTGTAACCTTTTTTAAGTTTAAACTATACCTCAACAAGAACTTGCTTGAGAGTTAAGTAAAATAATGGCAAAAAATCGTGTAAAAATACAAATTAAAAGTGCTCTAAAGATTCTTTACACTTATTTTTGATAGAATAACATATTTTATTTTAGATAACTTTCAAAACAATAGGCAACCACAAATGACAAAACTTCTTAGCTCTCTTTTTACCACCAAAAATGACAAAATTGTAAAAAAACTTTTAAAAAAAGCACACAAGATAAACCAACTCGAACTTATCTATCAAGTTATGAGTGATGAGGTGCTTAAGCGTGCATTTACAAATCTCAAACAAGAGGTCCAAGAAGGAAAAAAAAGCCTAAACGATGCACTACCGGACTCTTTTGCTATCACAAGAGAAGCTAGTAAAAGAGTGCTTGGCTTGCGACATTTTGATGTCCAATTAGTAGGTGGTATGGTGCTGCACGAGGGGAACATAGCAGAGATGAAAACAGGTGAAGGCAAAACACTTGTTGCAACCCTTGCTGTTATCCTCAATGCAATGTTAGGCAAAGGGGTACATGTCATCACAGTTAACGACTATCTTGCAAAAAGAGACTCAGATGAGATGGGCAAACTCTACAAATGGCTTGGGTATAGTGTTGGATGCATCACTTCAGATTTGCATGATGAAGTTGCTAGAAAAGCTCAATATGAAGCCGACATAACCTATGGTAC
>DSAK01000193.1 GCA_011372825.1 Campylobacterota bacterium
ATAGAGTACCAAAAACACAACTATATTTAATATCATGGCGCTTGTGGCGACTTTGCTGTGGCTCCAGCCAGATTGAGTCAGTCTCTGATAAGCGTGTTTTTTGTGGGCTTGGCTGAGTTTTTCACCATTTAGTTTGCGGCGAATGAGCGTGATGGTAGCATCAACCCAAAAAAGACCAAATAGAATAACCCACACCCAAAAATTAGATGATTGTTCATTTGCATAATAGATGGTAAAGACTGCGACATTGTAGCCCAAAAGCACGCTTCCGACATCTCCCATAAATATCTTTGCCGCATGCCAGTTCCAGCATAAAAACCCAAGTACGGCGACAATCAAAACTATAAAGTGCTCTCCCCCAAAAAGCAGTAAGCCTGCAGTAGCCAAAAAAACAGCTTCACTTCCTGCATAACCATCAATACCGTCTAAAAAGTTATAGAGATTTATAAACCAGACAATAAGAAAAAACGCAAAAATATTTGTGATAAATGGATTTGTTATCTCAAAGAGTCCAAAATCTAAGCTCTCCAATCCACCAAGAGTAACAAGTCCGCCTATGGCAACAAGAGCTTGAGCGATAAGCCTTACTTTTGGGCTTAGCTCATATATATCATCAAAAAAACTCACAAGCGAGATTACAACACCAAAAAGCAAAGCATAAAAAAGGTTTGGCTCAATAAGCTCATAAAAATAGAGATAAAACAACCCCACAAACCAAGTAAGCGCTATAGCAATACCACCGCCGTGTGGTGTGGGAGCCGTGTGTGAACTTCTCTCATTTACCTCTGCTACAAGTGATTTTTTGATAGCATAGTTTTTTATAAGGTATGTAAAAGCAAATGATACAAAAAACAACAGTATATAAATCATAAAATCACTTCATCCAAAAACTCTTTAACTCTTCTCATCTCTTCGCTTGTCAAAGATGCCAATTTTTCTACAAATCTTTCGTTATCAATGGAGCGTATTTGTGTGATAACAAGATCTGAATCTTCTAGCAACTTTTCCCTTTTTCCAACCCTCATACGAATAGGTTCTGCATCATCTATCAGTGAAGTGGTAAGCGGAATTATGATAGTTGTCGGATACTCGCTATGATTTAACTCATCGTTTTGAAAAACAAGAGCGGGACGGATTTTACCCATCTCGTTGTTTTTTTTGACAGGATTAAGATTGGTAAGCCAAATTTCGCCTCTATAAACCATCACTCAAAGTTCCTTCAAAATTTTCATACTCATCTCTATCTGCATTTTTTGTTTTTTCTACGGCTTTTAATATTCTGCTTTTTTTTCTTTTTTCTACACTTTTGGCATAGTACTCAATAGCTTCACGTATTACATCACTTTTTTTCTTGTGCAGTGTGTTTGCCAAGCTATTGAGTTTATCTTCCAAAACATCATCAAGACGGACAGTTGCTACCATAAAAAATCCTTTTCTATTTTGTAATACAGTATTATATCACACATTTACAAAGAGCTAAAAAACCGACTCGTTATTTTTTCCCTTGCACCATCAATTTTATCCCCTCTCCAACACTATAAGGAAGTGATGCTTTAGCTTCGCCAAAAAGTTCTTCTTTTGTAATGGTATTGTCCACTTCTAAGCTTCTATAAAGTCTCTTATGAAACGATGGTTTGAGTAGCTTGAGCAGTGCTTCAAAAAACGGTATTTTTACCAGATACACTTTTTTGTTCAAGTTTTTTGCTATCAACTCAACAAGTCTTGTGGTGCTAAGCGCTTCATCGTCACTTGCTAAAAATACTCCGCCTTTTTGCTGGATAATCACTTCATCCACCAAGTGGCAAAGATTGCCGACATAGACCATACTTCGCCTGTTTTTTATGCCACCAAATGGCAATATTGGTATTTTATTTACTAAATTTATAAGAGATTTGATATTTGCTTTTACCCCATATCCATACACGATCGGCGTTCTTATTATGCTAATTTTAAAATTCTCATCTTCTAGCTTTTGAAGTTCAAGCTCAGCTTTGAGTTTGCTTTTTCCATATTCATCTTCTGGGTGACATACGCTTTTTTCAGTATATACGCCATCACTCTCTTCGCCATACACTTTTACTGTACTCATAAACACAAACTGCTTCACTCCACTGTTTTTTGCTTTTTGTGCTAGCTCTAAAGTGTGAGTGACATTTACCCTTTCATACTCCGCAGCACTAGCCCCGCCCATTTGATGCACTAACGCAGAGAGATGAAAAACAACATCTATGCCACTACAATCTAAAGCTTTAAAATCATCTTTTCTAAAACTAAAACTTTTTATCTCATACTTATCTTTATACTTGTTGATGAAGTAGCGACCTATGAAGCCTGTTGAGCCTGTGATTAAAAGTTTTGCCATTAACAATCCTTTGTAAGTCTTGTCATATTTATCATGATCAAGAAGCCTATTTAGTTCTAAATATTTTTCATATTTAAAATAGATCATTCGATACTGTTTATTTACCCTTATACTATATAGGTTATCAGCTCTTTTGCATTTGATATTTTTATTGTGAAGTGATGGATGAGTTGAATTTTCTTTTAGTAGTTGTAAAGCTTTTTCTATTTGTGAAGATATCTCAACTC
>DSAK01000138.1 GCA_011372825.1 Campylobacterota bacterium
GCTGTATAGTCATGAATTATCTAACCCTAAAGATCAGGGGTAGTGTTTTTGTATTTGATTAGAAAGAATGAAAATGTATAGATACCCACATAGTGAAGTTTAATATAATAGTGATTTGAGATATTTTTCAAGTAGTTTTTTAGAAGCATTATATAAACCAACCAATCCATTTTGCTCCCTCCTCAAAAACTCTCAACAAAATGGCAAAAAATCATTTTTGTTAAATTAACAATTTGCAATATTTTTTACCTTTGATTCCTTTTTTGCACTACAATACAACAAAAAAAGAAACACATGAAAATCCATCTCGATCTTGATTGTTATTTTGTTTCTGCTGAACGCACAAGACACAAATGGCTCAAAAAGAGGTGCGTTGTTGTCGGCAAAGGTACCGATAAAAAGATATTTTCCAAAGCCAAAAAAAAGAGTTCGTTGTATCTTGATACCGGTGCCTTTAATCCGGTATTGGAATTCAAACAAGAGCCAACATCAGAAGATATATCTAACATATACAAAAAAGAATTTGTAACAAATGGAATCATTGGCGGTGTAGTGATAGCAAAAAGCTACGAAACAAAAATATATGGGATAAAAACAGGGATGTCCCTCAAAGAGGCTTTTGCAAGATGTAAAGGGCTAATTGCACTTCCTAGTGACCATGTATTTTATCAAGAGCTTTCACTAAAACTCAAAAATTACCTAAAAAAACAAATCCCTACACTAGAACAATACTCAATTGATGAATTTTTTGGGGATTTGGATGGTTGGGTAGCGCAAGAGGATACATTTGAGTTTATCAAAAAACTCCAAAGCGACGTCTTAGAATTGTTTGATTTGCCAATCACTATAGGGGCAAGCGATTCGAAGTGGATAGCAAAACTCATCACTGACAATATCAAGCCATACGGTATCAAAGTTGTTACCCGTAAAGATATAAAAGATTTTACCCGAAACTTCAAAGTAGAGGATTTCCCAGGGATAGGAAATGCTATTACCAAAAAGCTACATTCACGATATATATACACCATTGGAGATTTACAAAAATCACCAAATATTCTCAAGTCTTATGGAAAAATGGGTAAAGATCTATATAAAAGGATACAGGGGTTGGATGATGAGAGTGTTATCGCAAGTAGAAAGAGAAAGTCGCTTGGGATTGGGAGAAACTTCAAGCCTATCAATTCAAGAGAAGAGGCCAAGAGGAGAGTTGTGATATTGGCACGATATCTCAGCTATACTATCATTAAGCTTGAGTTAAACCCTACGACACTTTTTTTAAAAATCAAATACCAATACCATATCAAAAGCTATACTTCGATAAGCGAGAATAGACTTTTTAGCGAAAAAGTGTTTATATCTCTTTGTCTTGAAATGCTCTACAAAGTTGACACACACAAAAGCCACAATATTATCTATATAGGTTTGAGTGTTTCAAATTTTCTAGAAAAAAGAGATTTTAAAACACTATCTTTGTTTGAATACGAAAACGACAAAAATATGCATATTTTAACCAAAAGACTCAATGATATACGAGATAAATGGGGTATCGATAGCATTCGCTATGGTATAGAGATATAAATTTTGACTCTCAATAGAGGTGATTCTTTATCAATATAATTACAACGAAACTTAAAGTGTAGCTTTTGCTATCTTTTTCTCAACCAGTTCTTTTTTTTATTTGTTATAATCTTATCAATATAAAAACAAAAAGGATTGATACCAATGGGATTTGCCGATATCATACTGCCATTTATTGTACTATTGCCATTTGTTGCAGCACCATTTGTAGCACTATTTGTAAAAAAAGATAGACTAGCAAGTGCATGGGGGGCTGGTGTAGTAGCCGTTGTCTCTCTTGTTGCTCTTTTGAGTGTTGCCAAAATTTCATTGGGTGGCAATATGCTTATACAAACTTGGGAGTGGATACCATCTCTTGGCCTTGCTTTTTCTTTTCGTCTAGATGGATTGGGGCTACTCTTTGCCCTCTTGATATTAGTAATTGGTCTTTTGGTTGTAGTGTATGCACGCTACTATATCGATAAGAACGATTGCATGGGGAGATTTTATAGCTATTTGCTCCTTTTTATGGGATCAATGCTAGGCATTGTCCTTTCAGAAAATATCCTTCAATTGGTCATTTTTTGGGAGTTGACATCTCTTAGTTCTTTTTTGCTTATTAGCTATTGGCAACACAAAGAAGAAGGACGAGAGGGTGCAAAAATGGCACTTGCTATCACTGGTGCTGGTGGATTGGCTCTCGTTGGTGGGGCTTTGTTGCTTGGACATATCGTAGGCAGTTATCAGCTAACCGATATACTAGCCAATCGTGAAGCTATCATCAATAGTCCACTTTATACTCCAGTAATACTCTTGATACTCCTTGGCGTGTTTACAAAATCGGCTCAATTTCCATTTCATTTTTGGCTTCCACATGCTATGGCAGCACCGACACCTGTCTCGGCGTATCTCCATTCAGCTACAATGGTAAAAGCGGGTATTTTTTTGCTTGCTAGGCTCTTTCCTGCTCTAAGTGGTACTGATATCTGGATGTTTTTCGTGATTGGGGCTGGATTAACCAC
>DSAK01000182.1 GCA_011372825.1 Campylobacterota bacterium
ATAATATAGAGATGATAAGAGAAGTTACAGCAAATTTAGTTATAATTTCGGACTTAAATTTATAAAAGGAATAGATATGGGAATGCCTGGCGGACAAGAATTGTTAATAATTTTAGCAATCGTGGTTTTACTATTTGGAGCAAAAAAGATACCTGAATTAGCAAAAGGACTCGGTAAAGGGATTAAAAACTTTAAAGCTGAGATGAAAAATGATGATGATGATGAAGAAGAGATAAAAACTGCATCAGCTGAGACTCCTAAAAAAGTAGAATCTGAAAAAGAGACTACTTCAAAAGAAGCTCCAAAAACCACAGAACAAGCGTAACTTTTGAAACAACGAGTATCGGCGCTTTTGCGCGAAAAGCTTGGTCGTGAAGTTGTTTTAGAGAAGCCTCGTGATCGTTCTTTTGGTCATTTTGCTACACCTATAGCTTTTTCTATGGCCAAGGAGCTTAGAGAGTCTCCCATGAAAATTGCTGAGGAGTTAGCTGACTCATTTGATGAATCTGATGTATTTAGCAGTGTCGCTTCAGTAAAAGGGTATCTCAATTTTCATCTTAGTGAAAATTTTTTAAGCGAGTATGCCTCATGGGCACTTGAAAATCCTTCAGAATTTGCAAAACAGGAAAAAAAAGAGAAAATTCTTTTAGAATTTGTAAGTGCAAATCCAACCGGACCGCTGCATATCGGACATGCAAGAGGTGCAGTTTATGGAGACACTCTTTATAGACTGGCTAAACATCTTGGATATGATATAACAGCTGAATACTATGTAAATGATGCCGGAAATCAGATAGATTTATTAGGTCTTTCTATTCAGCTTTATGGACGTGAAAATATACTCAAAGAAAGTGTCGAGTATCCGCAGAGTTACTATAGAGGCGACTACCTTGCTCCTTTGGCGCGCGATGCCGTAAAAGAGTTTGGCATAGAAATTTTAAGCGATGAGTCTCGTCAAAAAGAGCTTGCGCTTTGGGCAAAAGATGGTGTTATGGAGTTGATAAAAAAAGATTTGGCTGATAGCAATATCTTTTTTGACACTTTTGTTTATGAATCAACTCTCTATAGTGACTGGGACAGAGTTATGGCAAAGATGGGTGATGGCATTTACAAAAAAGAGGGTAAAGTCTTTATAGCATCGAGCCAAAAGGGTGATGATGCTGACAGAGTGGTTGTTCGAGAAGATGGACGTCCTACTTATTTGGCAGGTGATATCGTTTATCATAATCAGAAGTTTGAACGTGGGTATGATCATTATATAAATATCTGGGGTGCTGATCATCACGGATATATTGCGAGAGTAAAAGCCGCTGTTGAATTTTTAGGTTATGACAGTTCTAAACTTGAAGTGCAGCTTTCGCAGATGGTAAGTCTGCTAAAGGATAGGGAACCGTACAAGATGAGCAAACGTGCGGGCAATGTTATACTTATGAGTGATATTGTTGAAGAGATAGGGGCTGATGCGCTTAGATTTATCTTTGCCTCTAAAAGAAGTGATACTGCTTTAGAATTTGATTTATCTGAATTTAAAAAGCAGGACAGTTCAAATCCGATTTTTTATATTCAGTATGCGCATGCAAGAATAAAAACTATCATTTCAAAAAGTAATTTTAGCGAAGATGAAATTATGTCAGCAAGTTTAAAAGATTTAGATGAAGTTGCTGATATTTTGATGTTTGATGCACTGCTTCTTCCGGAAATTATTGATGATGCGTTTAGCTCGAGACAGGTTCAAAAACTTCCTGAGTATCTAAAAGCACTTGCTGCATCACTGCATAAGTTTTATTATGATTGCAGAATTATTGGAACAGAAAATGAAGCAAAGCTTCTTAAACTTCTGATGCTGGTTGGTTTGTCACTAAGAACAGGTCTCTCTTTGATGGGAATAAAAGCTAAAGATTATATGACGAAAGAAGAGGATTAGAATCTAATATTTGGGTATAGCTTTAATACTTGATTTAATTGCGATTTTGTAATTTGTATTAAAATAGGATTTTTATCTTTATCCAGCCAGGATACGATTTTTTCAATATTCTCCAAAGTCATAGATGTGCATCCCGCTGTGGGTGCGTCTTTTGATTTTTCAACATGTAAAAATATACAAGAACCTCTATCTTTAACCTGTTTTTTATTGTACCCCACAACTACTCCCAGTTCATACTGAGCGTCATCCCTTCTCATCTCTTCATAACTTTTTGGTTTAGCTTTTGGCTCTTGAATGATTTGATTGTAAAACTCTGAGTCGGAGTCATCAACGCAGATTAAATCTTTTGTCGCATGCAGATATGGTATTTTAAATTTTAAATCTTTCTCATATCCAAATATTGCATCCAGTGTAAATATGCCTATTGGAGCCTTTTTGTCTCCTTCATATTTTAGAGGCTCTTTTCTACTTTGAATCAATCCTTTTTTCTCAACTCCCCACCCTAAACCATTCTCGCCGATATTAACTTCAAAAGAGTCAAAAACCTTTACTCCATCTTCAAAACAGGTTAGTTTGGCTTTTTTAGAATTATGGTTATCACCGACAACTAAAACTATCTGTTCACCGGCATAAATAAACACTTGACAAA
>DSAK01000008.1 GCA_011372825.1 Campylobacterota bacterium
AATGTTGTTATCTTTGCTGCAGCTACCCCACTGTCTTTTTGTTTTGCGGAAATTGATTCTATTTGGATAGAGGTTCATCTGCTTTGCCCAGTTTGCAACACTCATGGGGAGTATCTCTTTTGCCTTATCAAGGTAGAATTTGTCAATTAAGAGGGGATTGTACTCTTTGCCCATTAGAAATCCACTATGTTGATTAAAGGAGAGAAAACTTTTTGTGGAGTTGGTATCAATATCTAAGGGAAAGTTGTCTCCTAAAAATTGAATTGTTGTTGGGGTGCGGTTTTCAAGCTCTATTTGTTTTGAGATTTTTGTTTGTGCGTTAGCAATCCACCGTGATTTTTTGAGTATAATTGCCTCTATTTTTTCTATACTACAAGGTGGCGATGTGACAATGAGTCTTCCATTTTTGTCAAATCGCAAGTAGGTGTGTTTGATGTTGCGTTTGACAATATGTGTATAGGGGAACATTTTAGCGGGGTCTGTCATTTTCAAACATTATAGTCTCTTTTATATTTCCATCTGCCAAATAGCTTTTTGCAGGTCCATGTTTGATCCCGTTGACATAAGTAACTGTAAACATCGGGCTACCATTAGCATAGTAAGCAGTTTGAACACCTTGTTGGATACCGTTGGCAAATGGAGTTTTTAAAATTACTCTCCCATCTGGGTCATACATCGTCTCAATTCCATTTTTTTTACCATGGCGAACTTCGACTGTTGAGGTTAGCTTTTGATCGTATCCATACCGTTTTAAAATACCACTTTGTGTTTCTTTGTCAGTGATAATTAGCTCAGAGAGTAATCCCCCGCCTGTATAGTATTCCCTGATGACATTATCACTTTTGGAAGTAGAAGCATTTGGACTTTGCGTACTGCTGCATCCTGCAAATATTAGAACCATAAAAATAGTCGAAAGTATATATCGCATAATTACCCCTTGTTGATGTGATGCAATAAGTATACATTAACGCAATAAAAAAGATGCTGATTTAACATATCAATATATCTTGAGTGGTAATATATACTCTGCTATTTTTGCGTCAAAAAGGACAAAGTGGAAATTTTCTTACAAACAATCGGAGCTATCAATGATGAGATAAGAGTGCAGATTGTACCATTTTTTGATAGAAATGGTATTGGCTAGTTTTTTGACAATACTCTTATTTGTAGGTTTACAGATAGGGACAACTTGATTATGGGTGCTATAATCATCCTTGTCGCTGGCGTGGTTAACATGAGGGATGTGTGGATATTCGTAGAGATAGCGTGGGATTTAACATTTGCTTTTATCGGTATCGTGATACCCTCAATGGTGTTTGAGAGATAGGTTTTTGATTTATAGTACCTAAGATACATGTCAGACTTGAGGCAACTTATGAAGAGATAAAAGAGGCTCTTTTGTCAAAAATCACTGAAGCATTGGTTTAATGTTTTATTGGTGGGAGTCTCTATGTAGTCAATATGCCACTTAGCTAGCAAATCAATTACCAAAAGATATGCTTATCATGACTATATATCCTCATTTAGCTTCTATTTGTAAACTACTCTAGCAACTCCCAAAATAAATAGTACTATGGCTAGAGTGCTCCACTGTGGGTTTAAAAGTACGACAAAAATCCCCCCTAATATCATACTAAAAGAGAGGGCGTAAGATTTCATGCTCTCTTTGTTGTGTGCCATTATCCAATCTAGCTGCTCTTTTGATATCTCAGTTTCAAGCCCGCCTTGGCTTACTTTTTGCATCGCAATTTTAAAATCTTGAAGCACAAAAGGTGCATCTTTGATAACATCTATGATAGTCTCAATAGGTCCATCTTTTGCTCCAAGAGCTTTTGGTAGATTCTCCTCTAAAACCGGCAAGATATCTTTGATGCCATTAAAATTTTCTATATAAGTAGTACCTAACCCTTCTATGATAGCACTAACTCTTAGTATGTAGATTGCATCGCTAGGAAGCTTAAATGGCAAATTTTTCGTAGACTCCAATACGCCAAAAGCTAACTCTTGCATTGATTGACTATCGAGATTTTTATCGCTAAAAATCGCAAACATTTTAGCTGTAAATTCTGCTAATTCGCCTGTTGGAGCTTCATACGCTATCGTTCCTAACTTTTTATTGGCTATGATGTAAAGCTCATAGTTTTGCTCATTTGCTGCTTTGATAAGCTCAATGATAGCTACCCTAGTCGCACTAGGTACCCTTTTTACCATACCAAAATCTAGCAATACAAGCTCAGCGTTTTTTGTAACAAGAAGATTTCCTGGATGTGGATCAGCATGAAAATATCCTTCTATAAGCATTTGTTGAGTGTAGAAGTTGACAAGTTTTTTGATAAGCGGTTTGAAGTCGATATCGTATTTTTGTAAACTCTCTTTGTCATCAAAACGAAACCCCTCTTCGAAGCTCATTACAAGGGCATCGTCACTACATAAAGAAGGGTATGGCTTAGGAAAACGGATAGCACTATCTTTGTATATATTGCTAAAGTTGACAAGATTTTGTAACTCATTTACAAACGATACTTCCTGAAGAATCATTTTGCTAAACTCTTTGAGTA
>DSAK01000177.1 GCA_011372825.1 Campylobacterota bacterium
CTCTTGATGGCATGAGAGATAAATTCAAGAGAAGCAAGCTTCTAGAAGGGTATGGGCTTAGCGAAGCAAGTCCTGCTGTATGTGTCAATCCGCTTGAAAAATCCAAAGTAAAATCGGTTGGCCCAGCGTTGCCTACATATGAAGTCAAAATAGTAGATGAGAACCTCGTTGAGCTTCCTGCACAAAGCGTGGGGGATATCATTTGTCGCGGTGATAATGTGATGAAGGGTTACTGGAATCGTACTGATGCCACAGAAGAGACTATAGTAAATGGATGGCTACTTACGGGCGATATGGGGTATATGGATGAAGAGGGGTATTTGTATATCGTTGATAGAAAAAAGGACCTTATAATCTCAAAAGGGATTAATATATATCCCCGTGAAATAGAAGAGATACTTGATACTTTTGATGGTGTGAAGGTGAGTGCGGTTGTTGGCGCTTTTGATGAGCATTGTGGAGAGATTCCAGTTGCATATATAGAGCTTGAAGATGGAGTTGAGGCAGTAAATGAGGGGGAGTTGAAGCGGCATTTGCGTCAACATCTAGCAAATTACAAAATTCCAAAACATATCTATACTATCGAAGCACTTCCTAAAAATGCAACCGGAAAAGTATTAAAAAGGGTTTTAAAAGAGGAACTTTTAGATGGAAGCAAGCCTTGTTAAAGGCTATAGTTAACGCAAAGATAGTCAATAGTGACGGTATCATTGACAATCAAGTTGTCATCTTTGGCAAACAAATCAACGCAATTGTCCCCAAAGATGAGCTAGCGAGATATTCTCCTGAGGTAACAATTGACGCCAAAGGAGCGTATCTGAGTGCTGGATTTATCGATTTGCATATCCATGGTAATGGCGGCGTAGATGTGATGGATGCAACTCCTGACGCTTTAGAGACTATAGCTTTAAATCTAACTCGTAGTGGCACTACATCATTTCTAGCAACAACAATGAGTATGTCACAAGATCGTATCTTTAGAGCGATTGACAATATTGTCTCTTGCTTGTCAAATACAAAAGGGGCAAATGTCTTAGGTGTTCATCTAGAGGGTCCTTTTTTGTCATTGTCTCAAGTTGGAGCCCAAGATAAATCTGCTCTTGTTCCACCACAGATAGAGTGGATAGAAAAATACCACCAATATATCAAGATGATCACTTTTGCTCCAGAAGAGAGTTACGACTTTACTAGAGAAATAAGTAGATTATATCCTGATATTGTACTAAGTATAGGACATAGTAATGCCAGCTTCAAAGAGGCAAAAAAGGCTTTTTCGTGTGGCGTTAGACACGCAACTCATCTAGGCAATGCAATGTCTAAGTGGCACCACAGAGAACCCGGAGTTATAGGTGCGGTGCTTGATGACGATAGAGTAACTTGTGATATGATAGCTGATGGGCTACATTTGCATGATGCAACACTAAGGCTATTTTGGAAGATAAAGCAAGAGAAGCTAGCCCTCATAACAGATGCAATTCGAGCAACATTTATGGGGGATGGGGAGTACGATTTGGGCGGACAATGTGTCCATGTAACAAACAATACAGCAAGGCTTAAAAATGGAGCCTTAGCCGGGAGTGTGTTGAAACTAAATGAAGCACTAAGGAAAATGTCTCAAATAGGAGATATTGCTATGCCCCAGCTTATAGCAAGTGTGACAAAAGTGCCAGCAGAGATTTTAAGGCTCAAAAACAAAGGTTTTATCAAGAGTGGTGCTGATGCAGATATGGTGCTTTTTGATGAAAATTTTGATATCCTTACGACGATCGTTGGTGGCGAGATTTATTAAAAGGTAATTGATGTTTGGATGGTTAGCGAAGAAAAAGTTAGTACTCAATGCTCCTTGTGATGGTGAGATTGTAGAACTTGAAAATGTCAACGATGAGGTATTTTCAAAAAAAATGGTAGGTGATGGAGTTGCACTTTTGCCTAAAGGGGATACTATTTGTTCCCCAGCTAGAGGTGTTATCACGAAGATATTTCCAACTTGTCATGCATTTGTATTAAAGGCAGACAAAGTAGAGATTATAGTCCATATAGGTATAGATACAGTAAAGCTCAAGGGTGAAGGCTTTAGAGCTCTAGTAAGCCAAGGAGAAGAGGTTGACGCTGGCAAACCAATAATATCTATTGATAGAGCCTTTTTAGAAGCTAATGGGGCAGATTTGACAACTCCAATAGTTGTCAATAAAACAGTAAATATTCTTGTCAGTGGATTTGTCAAAAGTGGAGAGTCTATCATGGAGGTGGTGTTGTGAGCGAAACGACGAGCGGTGATTTATGGTATATTGGTATCTATGTAGTGGTAATTGTGATTTTTGTCATAGTTATGAGATTGCCCAAAAAGAAGGATTAGAGGGTATCTTGCCTCATCTCTTCTTTGATTGCAGAAGCGATACTTTCTGATTTTGTCCCAAGGACTATCTGGATAGATTGGGCATCTGGCTTGATAATCCCAGTTGCCCCTAATTTTTTAAATCTCTCTTCTTGAAGCGTTGTATTGTCTTTGACTTTTACCCTCAACCTAGTGATACAAGAGTCTATATCA
>DSAK01000121.1 GCA_011372825.1 Campylobacterota bacterium
CACAATAATCGTGCGAGCACTGTGAAAATTTTATAATTAGACAATATTTCTTGGGTCAGCTATCTTCCCTGCAATAGCGCTAGCTGCTGCTACTGCTGAATTGGCAAGATATATTTCACTTGTCCTTGCCCCCATACGCCCGACAAAGTTACGATTGGTTGTAGCTACACACCGTTCGCCATCTGCTAAAATGCCCATATAGCCACCAAGACAGGCACCACAAGTTGGGTTGCTTACAACCGCGCCTGCTTCTATAAGGATATCAAGAAGCCCTTCATGTTGTGCTTGAAGCAAAATGCGTTGTGTTGC
Organism: Campylobacterota bacterium; assembly: GCA_011372825.1. Lineage (GTDB taxonomy): Bacteria > Campylobacterota > Campylobacteria > Campylobacterales > Sulfurovaceae > BN30871. The sequence continues at coordinate 310 of DSAK01000121.1, forward strand.
AGGAGTGACAATCATCCTTGTATGCTTTGCAACACTTTTTCCCTTCAAAATCTTGGCAGCTATTCTTAAATCCTCAATCCTTCCATTAGTACAGCTCCCTATCATCACCTGATCGATACGCAAATCATCACTTACTGCTTGCTCTATACTCTTGCCATTAGATGGTAAAAATGGATATGCAACAACCGGTGAGAGCTTCTCTAGATCAATCGTGATAGTTTGCGCATAGGTGGCATCATCGTCAGATTTGTAAATCTTAGGGGTTGAACGCAACCCTTTGTTTCTTGCTTTGGCTTCATCTAGATATGCTAGTGCCACCTCATCTACCTCAAAAATACCCGATTTTGCCCCCGCTTCGATAGCCATATTGCACATAGAAAATCTATCACTCATCCCAAGATGACTTACCCCATCTCCCGTAAATTCAAGAGCCTTATAAAGAGCTCCGTCAACTCCCAATATGCGAATCACTTCAAGTATGATATCTTTGCCGTATATATGTCTATTTGGTTTGCCTTGGAGAACCACCTTGATACTCTGTGGCACTTTGAACCAATTCCCACCTGTTATCATGGCAAAAGCCAAATCGGTACTCCCCATACCTGTTGCAAATGCGCCCAATGCACCATGAGTGCATGTATGGCTATCGGCTCCGATGATGACATCTCCTGGGATCACAAGTCCTTTTTCTGGCAATAGAGCATGCTCTATGCCCATATCTTTCTCATCAAAAAAGTATTTCAAATCGTGCTTATAAGCAAAATCTCGACTGATTTTGGCTTGATTTGCACTAGCTATGTCTTTGGCTGGTATGTAGTGATCCATAACTATACAAAAATTATCTGGCTTTGCCAATTTCGTAGCTCCACTCTCCTCAAAGGCACGGATTGATATAGGAGTAGTGATGTCATTGCCTATAACCATATCTATATTAACACGCACTATCTCATCGGCATAAACTTGTTTGTTTGCATGTTCTGAAAATATTTTTTCTGTTATTGTTTGTCCCATCGGTAATTGTCCTTGGATAAAAATTGGCGAATTATAGCATACAAATAGTTATGGTAAAATACCCAATTCAGAGCTTCAAAAAAGGTAAAACTTGAAACATTTTTGGCTACTAGCACTCAAAGAGTATCTAAAGCAATTCTCAACCATACAAAAAGTGCGTCGTACCAATCCAAATACAATTGAGATGATTTTTGACAAAGACCATAGCTATTTTTTTGACCTAACCCGCTCAAAAAGTATGCTCTACAAAGCCTCATCATCTCCACCACCCAAAAGATATAATGCCCCTTTTGACAACCTTTTGGAGTCACTCCTTAGTTATAGTCAAATTATCTCTATAGAAGTTCCAAACAATGAGAGGATTATCCGCTTTTGGGTCACACCAAAGAGTAGCTACAAAAGGCAAAAAATAGGATTACAGTTTGAGTTTACAGGGAAGTACACCAATGCAATTCTCATAGATGAAAATGAGATTACCATAGAAGCACTAAGGCATGTTGATAGCAGATTCTCTTCAAGAGTAGTTCAGCCAAATATAAAGCTTGTACCCCCTCCTCCTCGTACATACCAAGAAGAGGTACAACCAAGCTTTGAAATAAATCAATTTTTAGAAAACAACTTCACCCAGCATCTAGCAAAAATTTTTGAACAAACAAAAGCCAAATATCTCCGCAACGCAGAACAAAAAAGGGATAAATTTCATAAGCTTCTAAACTCTTTGGCTTCAGAAGAGACTTTAAAAAATGAACAACAACAATACACCCTTTATGGCTCAATCGTGCTTGCAAATCTGCACAAAATCAAAGCTTATGATACCCTTCTTGAAACTTACGATTTCGAAGGAAATCCTATCACTATCAAACTGCCTGAAAACCTATCAAAAAATCGTATCAGCGAGTATTTTTTCAATCTTGCAAAAAAAGCCAAAAACAAAATACAACACCTTCACATAGAAAAAGAGAACCTTAAAAGCAAGGTGGAGTTTTACTCACATTTAGCCCAAGCTATATCAGAAGCCGCATCACTTGATTTGCTTGCTACTTTTGCACCAACTTCGCCAAAAAGTAACAAATCAAAAATTTCCCATGATGTTGGAGCAGTATTTTGGATAGATGGATACAAGGTTTTGGTTGGTAGAAATAGAAATGAAAATCAAAAACTCCTCTCCCTTGCAAAAGCAAATGATATATGGATGCATATCCAAGGGA
>DSAK01000072.1 GCA_011372825.1 Campylobacterota bacterium
CTATATATATCGTTGCTATTCCTATTGTCTCTTTAGGTATGATTGTGATACTAGCAAACGAATACAACAAAGAAGAGCACAAGTGGATACAGGTGTTATTTATCACCGGTGCCGTAGGGGAGCTTATAGGTATTGCATCGTTGGTGATTTTGGACTCTGCTATGCTCCATGGGTTAAATGTAGAGTTTTATAAAAATATCTTAATTTTGATATTTATATTTGTTATTGCATTTTATTTGTTTCGATTTTTTGGCTTAGTTTTGTGGTGGTTTCCGGAACTAAGAAAAATCATTATGCCCGAAAACGATAGGATGTCACAAGATATCAGAGTCTCCATAACACTCTTTTTCGTCCTAATAGGGGTGATGCAGTATCATGGTATCGATATGGTTTTGGGGGCTTTTATATCGGGTGTATTTATAGCAAATTTTTTTAGACATAAAGAGACTTTACCTGAAACCCTCAATAAAGTAGGCTTTGGGTTTTTGGTGCCACTCTTTTTTATCTATGTTGGTACTACAATTGACTTGGCAGTTGTGATGAAGCTAGAGATTATTTTTCAGGCTTTGTGGATTGTTGTTGCTATGGTTGGGCTTAGAATTATCAGTGGTTTTATAGCATATTATAAATACTTAGGCGCAAGGGATACGATACTTTTTGCTTTTGGATATTCGATGCCACTTACATTTTTGGTTGCGATTGCAACCATAGCAGTAGAAACTGGAGCGATAGCGCTACACGATTATTATGCATTTGTTTTGGCAGCTATGATTGAAGCGGTTTTTATCATGATATTGATACAGTTTATCATGTCAAAGATATCGCCAAAAAGCTAAGAGATAGCCTCAATCTCTTGAGATACTTTGGCATATTTCTCTTTGGCTTCTTTGAGGGCTTGAGTGTTTTCTGCTATGACATTAGCAGGGGCATTTGCTATAAATCTCTCATTTGTCAACATACCGTTTAGCTTAGCTATCTCTTTTTCAAGTTTCTCTTTTTGTTTTTCAAGCTTTGTTATAATACCACTCATATCTATATCATCAGTTGCTATCATACTCTCAAGTGTATCAGAGACATCGGTAACACATTTTTCTAGTTTTTTATCGACAAAGTCTATATGTTCTACCTTTGCAAGCTTCTCTATAAAAGGCTTCATAAGTGCTACATCAAGATTACCATCAAGACGAATATACGCTTTTTCTATCTTTTGATTGCCCATATTGATTAGTGTTTTACATCTTCGAACTGAGACGATAGCTTCTATGATTTGTTCAAACACTCTAGTGGCATCATCGTCCAATACGCCAGATTCTGGATACTTTGCTACCATTATTGAATTAGCAGTTTTAAGATCTGTGTTTGAGAGTTTATGATAGAGGTATTCGGTGATAAACGGCATAAAAGGGTGTAATAGTTTGAGAGATTCCTTAAAGATGCTTCCAAGCTCATTTACACTCTCTTTGCTAGCTTTACTAAGCTCAATCCCCCAATCACAAAACTCACCCCACAAAAATCTATACAGAGTAGTTGCTGCATCATTAAATCTATAATTTTCTAAAAATTCTCGTGTCTCTTTAGTAGCTACAAAAAATCGCGAAAGGATGTATTTACCAAGTGGAGTTTGTATATTGTTAACATCCAAATCCTCAAATTTCTCTTGATTGAGTAGCAAAAAATTTGCTGCATTAAAAAGTTTATTGGTGAAATTACGACTAAGCTCAAGTTTCTCTTCGCTTAACTTGATATCGCGGCCTTGTACTGCAAGAACGGCGAGGGTAAATCTAAGGGCATCTGTTGAGTATTTATCTATCATAACAAGAGGGTCTATGACATTGCCTTTGGATTTACTCATCTTTTCGCCATGCTCATCTTTGACTAGAGCATGGAGGTAGATATCCTTAAATGGTAATTTGCCAGTCAGGTTTTCTCCCATCATTAGCATTCTAGCGACCCAAAAAAATAAGATATCAAAACCAGTAACAAGGAGTGAATTTGGATAAAAATCTCTCATATCACTCTCATTCCACTTAGCCCCTTTGTAGATACCATCATTGCCCCATCCTAGAGTCGAAAAAGGCCAAAGACCTGAGCTAAACCAAGTATCAAGAACATCTGGATCTTGATGGATATTTTTGCTGTTGCAATGTGGACAAGTTGTGGGTATATCACCGTCAAAAACACTCTCTTTGTTGCAATCATCGCAGTAAATCACAGGGATTTGATGTCCCCACCAAAGTTGTCTACTAATGCACCAATCTCTTAGATCATTCATCCAAGCGTTATAGCTATTTATCCAATGGGGTGGAAAGAATTTTGCTTCCCCATCGTTCACTTTTTTTATAGCATTTGCGGCAAACTCTTTTTTGACAAACCACTGTTTGGATATATAAGGCTCAACTATATTTTTACATCTATAACAATGTCCTACTTGATGAGTATACTCTTCTATTTTCTCTATGAAGCCTTCATCTTGAAGTTTTGCTACTATTTTCTCCCTTGCATCAAGTCTTTCAAGCCC